>JASEJN010000058.1 GCA_030016385.1 Clostridiales bacterium
GCATTGCATATGCAATGCCCGCAAACACATTTTCTCTGCGATTGTAATATAAAAAAATTTTTAAAACAACTTTTCTATCCTTTGAACAGTGAAATTTTTTAAACTATCCACTATGGCATCCGCATTGGATAGATCCTGGCATCCTGAGTTTGGATTCTTATAACCTATGCATTTCATTCCGGCCGCCTTTGCAGCATTTACACCGTTTTCCGAATCCTCGATAACCACACAGTTTTTAGGGTCTATTGACAGAAGATCGGCGGTTTTGAGGAAAATATCCGGAGCAGGCTTGCTCCTCTTAACCCATTCGCCGCTTACGACTTCTTTAAAATAATCATATATATCAAAAGATTTCAAGACAGCATAGATGTAATCCGGCGGGGATGACGACGCAAGAGCGATGGCTATTTCTTTTTTAGAAAGGCTTTTTAAAAGCTCTAAAACTCCGTCTATGGGACGCTCTTTATTTTTCTTGAGGTAATTTATAACTCCATCCTCTTCAAGCTTCACCAAGTATTTCACGTCTTGCGGAAGTTTATACTCCTTCTTTAAGTATGTCCACATGGCAGTGTTGGTTGCTCCGATGAACATAACATATTTTTTATCAGGTACGTCGATATTTAAATTTTTGAATATTTCTTTATTAACCGTATAGTGAAAAGGCTCACTGTCGATAACTACTCCGTCCATATCGAATATAACACACTCAAGCATTTTAAACCTCCTGCGATAATTACGTTTATTTACACAATAGATATTCTAACAAAGTTATGTATATATGTCCAAAAATTTTTATCCTGTAACTTCGATTTGTAATATGAATTTATGCCTGATTTCAAATCACGAATTGAAGATACTATAACATATCTTGAAACCCCCAAGAGTGCTCTTCCCATAATATTCTTCAGATAATTTTGATGCGCCTTATTCTGGCTTATATGTCCAGTATAAAAATGTCCGACAAAGGGAATTTATAAATATATAAATTTAACTTAAAATTTACCAAATCTTATTGACAATCATTATCATTGATATTAGAATGTAATTGAGAAGAGTTATTAATGAGAGGAGCGTTCAATATGAGCTTAAACGATTTGAAGTCTGGAGAAAGCGCATTAATAGAGCATATCGAAGGAGATATGCGGCTTGTTAAAAGACTGATGGCCCTCGGATATATCTCAGGCACAAAAGTTACTGTAAAAGGGTCCGCACCGTTGGGGGATCCCATCATAATCAAAGTTAGGGGCTCTGAGTTTGCCCTTAGAAGGAAAGATGCTAAAAATATTTACGTGATGGAGGCTTAAAATGATAACCGCAGCACTACTTGGAAACCCTAACGTAGGAAAGACTACTCTTTTTAATCTTTTGACAGGTTCAAACCAGTATGTTGGTAACTGGGCGGGAGTAACTATCGAAAAGAAGGAAGGTTATATAGGCAAAAACATAAAGATTGTCGACCTTCCGGGAATTTATGCAATGGATACGTTTTCAAACGAAGAAAAAATTTCAAAACAGTTTTTGATAAATGGAAACGTTAATGTAATAATCAATATCGTAGATGCTTCCGAACTAAACAGGAATCTTTATCTTACATTGCAACTAAAACAGTTCAATAAACCTATTATACTTCTTTTAAATATGATCGATGTGGCTGAACACAGAGGAATAAACATCGATTGCAAAAAACTTTCACAGATGCTGGGAGTAACCGCGATACCGATATCGGCATCAAAAAAAATCGGAATAGGTAAATTACTGGAGCTGCTAAACAACAGCGATTTTTTTAATGCCCCTGTTGATAATAATTTCCATTTCGATAATGAAAAGGAAATGTATTCATTTATCGAAAACATATTAAAAGAATGCGTATCAGAACCAAAAAGTCACGTTGTCACAACTACTGAAAAGATCGACAAAATCGTACTTAATAAATACCTGGCGTATCCCATATTTTTCGCAATATTATATATTATTTTTAAATTTACATTCAACTGGGTTGGTCAGCCTCTTTCCGACCTGTTCAGCGATTTTATACAAAATATTTTTACACCGTTTGTATTAAAGCTGCTCGCAAATAGCGATGCATGGTTTAAATCCTTAATTACAGAAGGAATAATAGGCGGTGTCGGCGCCGTAATAGTGTTTCTGCCGGTTATACTCGCATTGTTTTTGGGAATATCATTTTTGGAAGATTGCGGGTACATGGCAAGGGCAGCATTTATAATGGATAAACTTATGAGAAAGATGGGCCTTTCAGGCAAGGCGTTTATACCTCTTGTAATAGGCTTTGGATGTTCGGTGCCTGCAATAATGTCCACCAGGACGTTGGAAAGCGAAAAAGACAGAAAACTTGCGGCCTTGATCGTGCCGTTGATGTCCTGCAATGCGAGACTTCCGGTATATGTATTGCTGAGTTCGGTATTTTTCCCTGGAAAGCAGATGCTGGTTATCTTCTCCTTATACTTGCTTGGTATTGCATCGGCTTTTTTTATAGGATTGCTGTTCAACAAGACAATCTTTAAAAACAAGGATGAGCCCTTTATTATAGAGCTCCCCGAATATAAACTGCCTGAATTTAAAAACCTGATGCTTCATACATGGAGAAAAGGGGAAAGCTTTTTAAAGAAAATGAGCACAATAATATTCTCAGCTTCCATTGTTGTCTGGTTATTATCCAATTTTAATTTTAGCGGATTCTCAAATATCGACAACAGCCTGCTATCATATATAGGAAGGTTCATAAGCCCGATATTTAAACCCTTAGGATATGGCTCATGGCAAAATTCCGTAGCTATTTTAACAGGAATCATCGCAAAGGAAGTCGTGGTAGGCACCATGGGAGTACTGTACGGTCAGAATTTGCGTGGCGTGATTTTAAATTATTTTACACCGGCTTCCGCATATGCGTTTCTGGTTTTTGTGCTTCTTTATACCCCATGTATCTCCACAATAGCTACTATCAGAAAAGAATATGGAAAACGCATGATGTTTTTTTCAGTTTCATATCAGGTTGTTTTAGCGTGGATTGCATCTTTTGCAGCGTTTAATATAGGCAAATTATTGTGAGGTGGATAAATCATGTTAATTGAAATATTAATAGCGGCGATTATAGTCTTGGGTGCAGTATATATGCTTTACAAACACATAAAAAAGAGCTCTTCCGGAGACTGCCCGAGCTGCTGCAGCAATTGTGCCTACTACAAGAAATGCCCGAGTAACTTCAAAAGAACAGGCGGCAAGAAATGAACCACCTGTTCTTTTTTTAATATATCAATCTGAAGAAATATTACTCGAACCTCAACGCTTCGATAGGGTTCAACCTTGACGCTCTATTTGCAGGGTATATTCCGAACACGATGCCGACTACAAGCGAAAACATAAACGACAAAAACATTGTATCTACGGAAGGTAGGGCGCTTATCTTTATCGCCTTGCCTATAATCGATGTAAGGCCGCTTCCAAGTAAAATGCCTACGATCCCACCTGTTCCGCTCAAAGCCATCGCCTCTATCAAGAACTGAAGCAGTATGTCCCTTCTCTTTGCGCCTATCGCTTTTCTTATTCCTATTTCCCTGGTTCTTTCAGTAACCGATACTAACATTATATTCATTATGCCTATGCCTCCGACAAGCAGCGATATGCCCGCTATGGCACTTAAAAACAATGTCAACGTCTGGGTTACCGTGGTTAATGTATTAAGGGCCTCCTGCTGGTTGAATACTGTATATGCCGTATCAACTTTGAATTTCCTCAAAAGATAATTGTTAAGCTCAAATACCGCCATATTTACGGAATTTGCATCCTTTGCTTTTATATATATGTTCCTTATAGTTTTGTCGCCTGTTATCTTCTCGGCGGCAGTTATAGGTATCAAGATCCTGTCATCATTTGATGTAAGAGACGACCCACCCTTTGACTCAAGAATGCCGACTACTTTATATTCATAACCGTTTATTTTGATAGTTGATCCTATCGGATTTACTCCCTTAAATAGCTGCTCGACAACAGTTGTGCCTAAAACTGCTACCGGCTGGCTGTACTCAACATCCATCGAAGTTATGAATCTTCCACGGCCAACATTATCGTTTCTTACAGTACTATCATCCTGCACTATACCTTCAATAGATGTACTGTATTTGGTGTTGTTATATTTTGCCGTAACGCTTCCTGAAATCGAAGGGGCCACAGCGCCTATGCCCTGTTTGTCTTTTAAGCTCATGCATTCGTCAAAGCTCAGTGTGACACCGTTTCCCCTGCCCCTTATATTTACGACTATCAGATTCGAACCCATTCCTTCTATTTGCTTGGATACATTTGCAGTAGCACCTCTGCCGAGGGATACTAATGTGATGACGGCCGCAACCCCGATTATGACTCCAAGCATCGTAAGGAAGGACCGCATCTTATTTGTTCCTATGCCTCCAAGACCAAGCCTTATAGCCTGTAAAAACTTATTCATATTTGTCCCCCCTTACGCACCTATTCTCTCATCCTTGAGTATCCTGCCATCCATAATCTGTATGATTCTTTTCGCCTTCGATGCAATATTCATGTCATGAGTTATCAATACGATAGTTGTACCATTTTTGTTCAAGTTGATAAGAGTATCTAAAACTTCTTTTCCCGATTGGCTGTCAAGGTTTCCTGTAGGCTCATCGGCAAGAATCACGGGAGGGTTCCCTGCAAGAGCTCTCGCTATCGCTACCCGCTGCTGCTGGCCGCCCGAAAGCTGAGATGGTTTATGACGCATTCTATCGCCAAGTCCTACGATCTCCAACGCTTGCTTTGACTTTTCAAGCCTCTCTTTTGCAGGTGTACCTCTGTATATGAGCGGAAGCTCTACATTTTCGACAGCATTTAGTTTGGGAAGAAGGTTAAATCCCTGGAATATAAAACCTATTTTTCTATTCCTGATATCTGCAAGCTCATTATCATTAAGAGTAAACACATTTACGCCATCCAGTATATATTCTCCCCCCGTCGGTATATCAAGGCATCCTATCACATTCATAAGAGTTGATTTACCTGATCCGGACGGCCCGATTATCGCCGTAAACTCGCCCTTATCTATCTCAAAGCTTACTCCCCTTAATGCCGCAACCTCTACATTTCCAGTTTTATATATTTTAGTAATATTGTTTATTTTTATCATAGATGCCGCCTGCCTTTAATTATTTGACTGCCTGAACTGCCTGTTTGCTCCCATGGAACCGGCGCCCTGGCCGCTCATTCCCGGGAATCCTCTGAATTGATTTTGAGTGCTGCTGCCCGATGAAGTCTCCCTGACCTGCATTACAATCTTATCTCCATCGCTTAGCCCGCTTACAACCTCGGCATAGTCGGAATTTACTATACCGATCTCAACTTTTTTTCGCGTAACTGAATTTCCTTCGCTTACTTCCACATATTTATTGCTCCCAATATCCTGAACGGCATCTATCGGAACAAGAAGTACATTATCCTTAGAGGCCGTTATTATCGAAACATTGGCGGTCATTCCTGTTTTTAAACCTGAGGGGCTGTCGATATCTATGGTAACGTTGAAAGTTGCACTTCCATTCTGTACTGTACCATTTGCCGCGATATTCGATACTTTCCCGTTATATACCTTGTCTTTAAACGCATCCGCCGTTATTTCGGCGCTTTGGCCAACCTTTATGTTGCCTATATCAAGTTCATCGACAGGTACGATTACCTGCATTGCCGATCTGTTTTCTATTGTTGCAATAGCATCAGAAGACGATACGGAAGTTTGAGAACTTCTACTGCTTGCGGTCGTGCTTGAAGAATTTGCACTTGAAGAATTTGCATTCCCGGAACTGGAACTAGAACTTGCTGATGAAGCCGACGATGATGTCCCAACTTCATCTCCCGCCTTAACCTGTATATTGAATACTACTCCGTCTACAGGCGCCTTCACCGTTAAAGCATCCACCGATTTTTGCTTATCCGATACATCCAATTGGGCAGATTCTATATTAACTTCAGCCGTCTGTATTTGATTATCAATGTTATCGCTTTTTGTAGCGATCAACTTCTGGCCTTTTTTCACAGTGCTGCCTGCACTTACATATATATTTGCAATAGTACCGCTCTGTTTTGGATTTACAGTAACCACGTCACCTGAAGTCAGCCCCGTTGCATTCACATCCTTGCCTGACAATTTGGTAACATTATAATTGCTGTCCCAGCTTAATCCTGATTTGTCCATGACCTGAAATACCATTCCTGATTCCTTGCTATTTGAAAGCAACTTCAGCGTCTTATTTTTCCCATTTATAACGGCTTGCACGCTTTGCCCTATATTGATCTTAATCTCGCTTATTGTGGGATCATTTCCCGATACGGTTAATTTCATCACAGAAGTATCCTCTATCTGTATTAGTCCGCTTTGTCCGCCCATCTGAGGCGATACGCTGTCTCCCGTGCTCGCATTAACAGCTTTTACTATCCCGTCGACAGTAGAATATATAATAAGCTGTGATTTCTGGTCTTTTAAACTTTTTAGCGAATTTTGAAGCTGTGATAAGTTTATCTGGGATTTTTTTAAATCAAGCTTTGTTTGATCATTTGATAAAGTAAATAAAGTATCTCCACTTTTGACTGTCTGACCCTCGGTGCAATTTACCGTAAGTACGGTACTTCCATCCGGGGCCGTAATATATCTCGTATCTGAAGGCGATATCGTACCTATCGCAGACACCGTGCTTTTTATGCTTCCCGTTTTTACGGAATAATTGAAACTTACAGGCGCCGTCCTATTCTTGCGGGCCACGGCTCTGTATATCGCAAATGCGCCGCCTATAACTGCGATACAAACAACAGCTATTATAATATTTCTCCGAACCGTTTTTTTAATTTTGATCATATTGCGTCTCCCCTATTCAAATTGATAATATATTCAAATATTAACTTTCAATTGTGAACATGCCATATAAAAATCCTTAAATTTTTCTTAAATAAACATGAAGGCGTATTTCTTGCAAAACGTGCCATGACCTTATATTTCAAACCTGTAGCCAACTCCCCATAATGTTTCGATATACTGGGGATTCGAAGGATCCACCTCTATCTTTTCCCTTATCTTTCTGATATGAACCGTTACGGTTGTGGTATCGCCTATAGAATCCATTCCCCATATTTTATCAAATAGCTCTTCTTTCGAAAAAACCCTGTTAGGATTGGATGCAAGTAGCGTAAGGAGATCAAATTCTTTATTTGTCAAAACTATTTCTTTATCGTTGACAAAAACCCTTCTTGAGCTCTTATCGATCACAATTCCTCTTATTTTCACCACATCATCCTTCTGTTCTTTGCTGCCGATCAGCCTGTCATATCTTGCAATATGTGCTTTTACCCTCGCCACTAATTCACCTGGGCTGAAAGGCTTTGTGATATAATCATCGGCCCCGAGACCGAGCCCATTGATTTTATCGATGTCCTCTTTTCTGGCAGATACTATCAAAATAGGGATGTTCTTTTTTTCTCTTATCTTTTTGCACACCTCAAACCCGTCTATCTCTGGCAGCATCAAATCAAGTATTATCAAGTCATAATCTCTGGCAAGCGCCGTTTTTAAACCCGTATCTCCTCTTTGCTCAATGTCTGCCTTAAAGCCGCTGGCTTCAAAATAGTCCCTCTCCAGTTCAGCTATGCTTTCTTCGTCTTCGATTATTAAAATTCTTTTCATTGTTCTCTCTCCCTGTCTGCCCTCTTCAAGGTAAAATATATACTTGTTCCATTTCCGTATTCGCTGCTTGCCCATATCTTACCGCCATGTTCTTCTATTATTCTCTTTGCTATGGCAAGCCCGAGGCCGCTTCCCCCTGTTTTCGAATTTCTTGACGGGTCCGCACGATAAAAACTGTCAAAGACATAAGGAAGTGACTCTTTTGATATGCCATGTCCGTTGTCGTGTACCTCAATAGTTGCATATTCGGCATCTGAACTTAAGTTTATATCTATCTTGCTGTTTTGTTTGTCCATGTATTTTATAGCATTATTGATTATATTTGTCACCACCCTCTTAATCTTTTCTCTATCTCCTATAACCATTAATTCTCCAGCATATTCTATATTCAATTTCATACTGATATTTTTCTTTTCCATGTCAAACTGAAATTCCTCTATACAATCGGCAAGATATTTTTTTATATCTATTCCCTCAAAGTTGAACGGAACCCTTTTTAAGTCAAGCTTTGAAAACAAAAATAATTCATCTATCATTTTATCAAGATCATTGGATTTCGAATAAATCGTCTTAATATATCTTTCCATCTTTTCCTTCGAATCCGCAACCCCATCCATGATTCCCTCAATGTATCCCTTTATGGCAGTTATCGGGGTCTTCAGGTCGTGAGAAATGCTGGATATAAGCTCTTTCCTGTTATTTTCATATTGTATTTTTTGGTCCATAGAATATTTAAGCTGCCGCCTCATCTCTTCAAATGCTTCCCCGAGTTCGCCTATTTCATCGCTCGATCTAATCTTCACCTCACAATCAAGATTGCCCATCTTGATCTGTTCCGCGGCATATTTCAATGATACTAAGGGATTAACGATACTTTTTGAGACAAGATATGTTAGAATGCTATTTGTCAGAACTAAAATAATCGTAACAACAGCTACCATAATGCCCATAAATTTTTTCTCATTTTGGCCTGCGGTACTGACATCGGTCAGTAAAAATACGCTGCCTTTTTGTTTGTTTGTAAAATAAAAATCATGCTGCCTTATAAACATAACTTTGTTTCCAACCAGCACCGGATCGTGCCTGTATTCATCCGTTGCCCCAAATTGAGGAAGCTCATTTGAGAAATTGACACCTGAAAGTATTCTGGATGTATAGACGATCTTGTTTTCTCTCCTCACTACGAGCCCCGTATTGATTATCATAAGCTTTTTATCTATACTGTTTAAGAATCTGGCATCTTTCAATACTTCAGGATTATTTGAAGCAGTGAATTTTATATCATTGAACACATCTGTGCCTTCCGTCAGAAGCCTCCTTTGTGGCCCATTGCCAAATTTGAAAAAGTTGGCATTGGCACTGCTTCCAAAAACAGCACTCCTGATTATAATTGCAGCAAGCAAAGACAGAACTATCGGAATTACAAGCATAGCTATATATGAAAACAAAAGCCTGAATTTTATCGACATCATTTCACCCCGGAATCTACTTTTATCATAGCATAAAATTGGCATACCTTTTATATAATTATATCCACAATTCATTCCGTAATAAATAATATAATTATTAAAATTTCCTTAAGGAACAGAATAAATGTTCAAAAAAAAGCACCCTTGGGGTGCTTTATGCTGATGTTTCTGTGCGGCCTTTTTATATGATTTCCTTTATAAATTGTCCCGGTGTAACTCCTGAATACTTTTTAAATATTCGAATCAAAGTATTGACACTACCTATGCCGACATTATTAGCAAGATCTATAAGCTTTATAGACGGGTCCTCTTTTAATATAGTAGCTGCCGCCTCAAATTGTTTCTTTGTAAGGTAATCCTTAAAATTATCTCCCATGGCTGTCTTAAAAATATAGCTCATATAATTGGGCGAAAGATTAAAGTGTTCAGATATACTAAGCAATGATATATTAGTACTTAAGTTTTTATTGATATATTCAGCTAAATTTTTTTTGAGTTGATTAAGTTTTACTTCGTTGGCATTTTGCACCTCATCTAATATCTTATCAAAAACGTTGATGATATATTGTTTAAGAGAAGAACTATTGTTACACTTTCCAAGTTCAAGATAAGGAATCTTTCCATTGCCGAATATATAACTAATTTTAAATCCCGTCTTTTGAAGTACCCTATTTATAGTATTCGCTAGCGTTATTACTATAAGCTCCCTGTCCTCTTTGTTCTCAAAAAATTTATTGACATATTCATCAAATATATATTCTATAATCCGCATTGCTTCTTCTCTATTATTCTTGTCGACGGCATTGATTAATTGCAATTCAGTATTGATCGGATATACAACTAAACTTTCCGGAAGTTCGTCTAAATCCCTGTAATCATATATATTTCTTATGGAAATTAGATTCTTATTGTCTAAAAGCCTGCAAGCAGTAATAAATGATTTTCTGAGCTCAGTTATACTTTCACTCATGCTGCCTATATATACCGACGATAACATGTTAAAGGAGGTATTGATACTATAAACTAGATTATTGAGTTTTTCTTTAAGTATCGATATGCTATTGCAGTTGACAACAAAGCATAATGGAATGTCTCCGTATAGCAGACTTCTACATTTGAAATTCTCGATTAACTGTTCATAAATAAAATTTTTCACATTATTTAAAAAAGATGGTTCTTTTATAATCAATTCATTATTATGATTTGAAAATTCGAATATAACCACAAAGCACTTTTCATAGAACCAGCCAAGATTTAATTTTGCAAGCTCAACGTCTACCGTTTCTTTACAATAGCTTCCAGTTAATATCTCATAAATAAGTTTATCCTCGATATATTTATTATTGTCATCAATCTTTTTAGTAAGTTCCTGATTCAAATTTTTCGTGTTATGAACCTGCTCAGCGATATAATCTATTTCATTATTCGAAATCTGGAACTGATTCTCATTTATATTTAAAAATTTAAAGGCATCGATAAGTTTTCTAATTGGCTTATAAAGCCTGATTGATCCATATAAAATCAGGACAAAAGCCAATGCACAAGTTCCTAAAAGCGCAAAAAACATATCTAAAATTGTAATTACCATATTTTTGTCTGCAATTGAATTATCAGTATAATAAAAATAATCAAGATTCAGAAATCTCGAATTAATCCATTTATATGTTACAGAGCCGTATTTTTTATTATAAAGGCCTTCCTGCATTTTTGCATTAGCGGTATCGAATGCGATTGCCGGTTTTAATATATTAGTGCGCAAATCAGTAGAATCGCTGCCAGATAGCGTAAAAGAGACAGCCATATTCTCACTAAAGTTACTCATCTTAAATTTTTGAGCATCCAAGATCAACATTATTATCATTTTATTGTCGATATATCTTTTCGAAGTAACATATATCACATAATTATCGGTAAAAATATAATGCCCCATATCGAGAGAATTCTCAGGTAACTTTGAAACTATATTTCTATATGTATCCGGATCTATATTTAATTCATTTAAAACAGCATCAACCGTTGTAGTAGAAACATTTGACACTGCTGTATTGTCATTAATTTTATGCACAACTATAGTAAACTGCCTTTCATGCATGTTTTGACTCAAAACTGAAAGATCATTAAAAAGCTGCGTCATTTTAATATAGTAATCATTGCTTGAGCTATACATAAACATATCGATACTCTTTGTCGCCTTGACAGCTTCTGCAGTATAATTTATATTATTAAAAAGCTCTTCACAATCATCTACATATGCTAAAAAGTTTATGGAATTAGACTTATTTATCCTTTGCTGAGTATTACTTTGTATTTTTATATAGTAGCCTATAAAAATTATAGATATGATAGTAAATATTATTATATTATATGTAATAAGAATTTTTCTGAAAAAGTTATATTTCATTTAAAAAATCCTCCTGAAGGCATTGAGGTTTAAAACGTTTTTGTAATTAAACAGTGAACAACAGTCTCTCCATGGAATATCTATATCCTATGGGGAGACTGTTTCTTTTATATAATAATAAATTTATTTAAAGTTTTTTCATTCTGCCTGTGCGATTCCTCAATTACTTCAATTTGCTTGAGCACCTGATCCTGCGTGATCGGGAAGGGCTTTTTGTTTACCATGCTGTCGTAGAACTTACGATAGAACATTAATCCCTTCGCATTAAAGTCATCAGCTTCTTCCCCTTTGGCCATCCAATTACCTTTATGAAACTTAAGCTTTTCAGAACAATAAATGGGCTCGCCCTTTTCATTTCTTAAAGGTTCAATAATAAGCTTTCTTGCCTCTTCATCGCTATCGATATAATATTTCCAGTCGAGTTTATTCGTAGTACCCTTTAAAGTTCCCCTCGTACCCTGAACTAAATAAGTATATTCCGAATAAGCATTACAACTTGAAATTTCCACTTCAAGAACTGGGGCATTTGGAGATTTAAGCAACAATTTTACATAGTCTTCTGCATCTCCATAAGTATGCGCCCTATCCATAAAACAGACAACTTTAACTTCATCCGGGAAACCCATTAAATCGAGAGCCTGATCGACAGGATGGGGGCCTGTATTAAAGAGGCTGCCTCCTGTAAAATCCTGTACGGTCTGCCAATCCCATCTGCGGCTGAACCCCGAATAATTCAGATTTACCTGGACTATTCTGCCAAGTACTCCAGATTTTATTACCTCTTTTACTTTTCTATATGACGGCGCAAAGCGGTATTGCTGAAATATATAATAGGATTTGCCGGTTTCCTCCGCGGTTTTCATTATTTTTTTAAAATCCTCTGCCGATCCTGCGGCAGGTTTTTCTGACAGCACATTGAATCCATGTTTCAACAATTCTAAGGATATAGGTGAATGATTGTAACTGAATGATGAATTAACTACAAAATCTATATCTGATCTTCCATAAAGCTCAGTATAATCAGACAGAACTTCACAGTTATTCTCTTTCCTAATCAGATCCCTTCTTTGAGGATCCTTGTCTACAAAAGCTACAATCTCAAACAAGTCAGTAAGCTGAGACAAAAGTTTCCTGTGTATATTTCTTCCGCTCCGTCCATAACCAATTATTGCGACCCTTAACTTCCTCATGGCTTACACCTCCTTATATATTTTGCATGAATTTCACATAAGCCGGATAGGCAATTTCAGGTTCAGGAAGTTCCCGATGCCACTTTTTTTCCCATTCAAGAGACATATAACCTGCATAGCCGTCGGCATTTAAAGTCCTTACAATACTCTTGATTGGAATATTACCTTCCCCAACCATACAAAGACGGTATTCCCCATCCATCTTAAGATGGTCCTTAATATGAACATGAAGAATATAATGTTTAACTTGATCATAAAATTTCATATAATCATTTCCATAAACTTTATCCGTATGTTCAATATCCCATAATATTCCAAATTCAGTGCGATCTTTTACTCCATTTATAACATCCGTGACATTTTCAATAGTATTGAAATCGCCATGGGTTTCCAGAAGTACCTTGACACTCTTGCCGGATGCATAGGAGCATAGCTGCCTTATGCCTTTTATAGTATTTTGGATAACAGCTTCCCTTATATCTTTGGAAACAATCCTATCGCCAAATACCCTTATTGATGGGATACCCATCTGCGAGCAAATGTCAATTGCAGTTTTTCCTTCAGCCATATAGGCTTCATATTTATCGAATTCATCGAATTTTACAGAAGTACCGAATCCACATATCTCAAGTTTGTGTGATGCTAATTTAGCCTTGGTCTCATACTGGTTTTGCTCTAAGAATTGGGTAATCTCATCAGCGCGCATCTTGCCCTCGATGCCTCTGATTTCGATAGCCTCAAAACCCATCCTTTGGGCTTCATCTAATGTTTTGTCAAAACTCCAGTCGGGATTTCCCAGTGTTGTAAACGCTAATTTCAACCGATATTCACCTCTTTAAAAAAATTATGCCATCGTAGAAAGCATAGGTATACTAACTTCATATTGCAATTTCTCTCCCGCAATAAAGCTTTTAAGTTCTTTAAGCATATAGTCTGCCATTCTTCCAACTTCTGCAGAAGCATAACCTGCTATATGAGGAGATATAAATACATTGGGCAATTTCCAGAATTCATGATCCTTTGGGCAAGGCTCCGGCCATGTAACATCGAGGATGGCACACCGGTCCGGCTTTTCTTCTAGAGCTCTTGCCAGATCTTCTTCCACAACCTGCGCACCCCTGCCGGTATTTATAAAAGCAGCATTGTCTTTCATGAGGCTAAAAAGTTTATAATCGAGCATCCCGACAGTTTTAGCATTGTTGGCTATATGATTAGAAATGGTTTGACACTCGGCAAAAACTTCCTCGAGAGAGAAATTTTTGACCCCAAGATTATCAGCCTTAAGCTCGCTCATAAATGGATCAAAAACCATTAACTCGACATTATGATTTTTGAGCATCTTTATTACCCGCGATCCTATCATACCTGCCCCTAAGATACCTACTTTTGTGCCATATGTACCTGGAAATTTCATTGTAGACAGATCATGGCTATTTTCATAACCATATTTTTTATACCTCGACATTGCGATATAATACCCTTTATTGGCAAGCAATATCTCTCCTACGGTAAATTCTGCGACCGGAATTGCCATAGCGCCCCATGCGCTTATAATTTTTACTCCTCTTTCTAAAAAAGGCAAAGCAAAATATCGTACAGAACCTGCCGCATAAAATACCGCCTTCAGATTAGGAAAGTATTTATCTAATTGTTCCCCGGTAAAACTTTCCATACCCCAGGTGGAGAGTATTATCTCCACCTGTTTCAAATACTCTTTATTTTGTTCGAGATTATCCTTATTAATTATTTCGGGGTAAATTTCAATTTCCCTTTTAAAAAGTTCACGCCGTCCACTGTCATAGACATAAAATAACTTATCGCTATTCTTTTTACCGACGAAACATCCTTTCATATATTTTTTTACCTCCTGATAAGGCATTTCTTTTGTTTAAAGCCTATTTCATCTCACTTTTTATTTTATCATATGCAGTCTGATAAACTGAAATAACATCTTCAATACCCATCGATTTTAATGTAGACATATATTTGTCAAACTCACCATCTATACTACTTCCATCCAATGTCCACTTCTGAAGCTGTTCCAACATATATGTCCTGCATGTAGGATACTTGGAAGTGACTATATCTAGCTCTTTCTCACTAAAACCAAGCGGCGGAAGTTTAACATTCATTTTGTTTATAACACCAGAATTCTGATAAAGCTCTATAGTCTTGCGTCCTTCATCATCAGTCATAAAGTTCTCATATGAAGCATCATGTAAGTAACCCATATCCTCAATCTGTCCGCCTATTTTTCTCATATAATCATTAATCGGGTTAGAAGCTTTAAGAACTTTATCCGTATATTGCGGCTTGCCGTCAACCATAGTATAAGTATCCCCTTCGATGCCGTACGTTGAAAGCCTTACACCCTCGTCTGTATACCAGAAATCCATATATTTCATGGTTTCAGTCTGGTGCTTGTTATTGGAAGACATTGACCACCCTGAACCCGGGAGCTTATCCCTGTTGGCAACCTCCCACTGATTTCCGTTGATGTCTTTCGGCGGAAGCATGCCAACCAGCTTGAATCCTGGAACCTTTGAAGCTATTTTCGTATTATAGCTGCTTGTTGAAGGTATCCAGTCATGTATGACACCACCATTATTAGCCTGGAAAAGGATATCTCTTGAATTTGAACCTCTTGTAAATATTTCCTTGTCTATCAATCCTTCTGAATACCACTTGGATACATTTTTGATTGCCTGTTTGTACTCAGGTGTGTAAAGGCCTAATTCGACTTTTCCATTGGCATTTGTATGCCAGTAATCGCTTACTCCAAATAGCGAAAGTACGCTAAGTACCTTATTATCCTGAGCACCTGCTAGCCTTGTGAAAACACCGACTTCATCAGGCTTGCCATTTCCATTAGGATCCTTTGTTACAAATGCCTTCAATGCATCATGCAATTCATCGACCGTCGTAGGGACTTTAAGATTGAGCTTATCCAGCCAATCCTTCCTTATGAACCACCCTTCAGAAATAGAAGACCTGTAAACAGTAGGTATCTGATAGATATTGCCATCAGAAGCGGTTATAGCGGCTTTGACATCAGGGTTTTCGTTAAGAAAACTTTTGATATGCGGGGCATATTTATCTATTAGATTATTTAGCGGAACAAATGCGCCTTCCGTACCATATTTATTGATGTCATCTCTGTTACCACCCACGATATCCGGGATATTCTTGCTGGCGATCATAAGGTTGAAGGCCTGCTTTGAATCCGTCTCGGCCTGGGACGCTGTACCCTTTAAAGATATGTTTGTCATTTTTGCAGCTTCTTTTGTAATTGTCCAGTTATCATTAAGTACATAAACATTGCCCCAATGGATATGTGCCGTAAGAGTCACAGGCTTATTGCTGCAGAGAAACTTACTGTTAGATGAAGTTGAACTACCATCTACTGTAGTAGTACTTTTGCCTGGTTTTGACGTACAGGATGTAAATATCAATACTGCTGCAATAGAAATTGAAAGCAAACCTAATAAATTCTGTCTCTTTTTCATTTAATTTTCCTCCCTTAGATATTTTTATTGATATATTTTAGAGCACAAAAATGTGCATCTATCCTTTTACGGACCCGACTGTCAGCCCCTTTACAAAATATTTCTGGGCGAACGGGTAAATAGCAAGAATTGGAACTATGGAAACAACAATAATCGCATCAATAAGAGTTTCCTGGGTATAGGCAAATGAAGAGCCTCCGCTATCCATGCTGGCAAGTACGTCCTTTTCTACAATAAGTTTCTTTAATAGTACTTGAAGAGGAATAAGATTTATATCCTTAAGTAAAATCATAGCCCAAAAATATCCATTCCAGCGATCAACTACGCAGTACAGCCCAATTGTAGCTAACACAGGAGTCGATAACGGCAGCATTATCTTTAATAGTATGCCGAAATTAGACATTCCATCCACCTTCGCGGCCTCTTCAAGTTCTATAGGTATACCTTCAAAATAGCTTCTAAGTATTATTATATAAAAGGCGGAGCATGCAAAGCCAAAGATGATTCCCGCCCTGGAATTAGTAAGGTGAAGAGAATCCATATTGAGATAAAAAGGAATTATGCCCGCATTAAACCACATTGTAAAAGAAATCATCATACCTATGAATCTTCTTCCCTTTAACCGCTTTCTGGAAAGCGCATATGCGCCCATTGTCATAACAGCCATGCTTGTCAAAGCCCCAAAAAACGTATAGAACAGCGTATTCCCGAAAGACGTAAAAAAGTTCTTGATTGTAGGTATAAGTTTATATGCAGCAAATGTTATATCGATCGGATAAAATACGACGTTGCCTCCTACTACCTGGCTGCCTTCACTTATTGAAGCGATAAAGATATAATAAAAAGGATAAATGGTAACTATTAGCACAAATGAAAGCAATATAATGTTAAATATATTGAAACTTTTTTCTCCAAAAGTTCTTTTACTCACGGTATCCGCCTCCTTTACCAAAGACCTGTGTCTGTTAGTTTATTGCTGATTTTATTGAAAATGATTACAATTATAAACGCCACAACCGAATTGAATAGTCCTATGGCAGTCGCATAATCATAGCGGCCTTCTGTTATGCCAACCCTGTAAACAAACGTGTTTATAACATCTGCAGTCGTATAGATACTGGGATTATATAGCAATATAATTGCTTCATAACCTACGTTAAGAATATTACCCAGCCTTATAAGCAGCATAATTACAATTGTTGGCATGAGAGAAGGAAGAGTAATATATATAAATTGCTGCCAGCGGCCCGCACCGTCGACGGTGGCGGCTTCATAAAGTTCGTCACTTATTGAAGTTAATGCGGCTATATAAATTATTGAATCATATCCTGTGTTCTTCCAAATGCCCATTATAGTGTAGATTGGCACAAAAAACTTTGGAATAGATAAAAAGTATATGGGTTTAAAACCCATCATTTTTAATAAAGTGTTTACCACGCCGGTTGTGGGCGAAAGAAAGTTTACAACAATTCCGCAAACTATAACTGTTGACAAAAAGTGGGGGAGATAGCTGATAGATTGTACAGTTTTTTTGAATCTTATTGCCCTAAGTTCATTTAAAAGCAATGCAAATATTATTGGCATGGGAAAACCTATTATTAATGATGTTAAGCTAATCACAAGTGTATTTTTTATTGTTCTCAAAGCATAAGGGCCTGTAAAAAACTCCTTAAAGTACTGAATCCCCACCCATTTGCTTCCCCAGATGCCTCTAAAAGGGCTGTAATCTTTAAATGCGATAACGAGTCCGGTCAAAGGTTTATATGAAAATAAAATAAAAAATAAGATCATTGGCACAAGCATTAGATATAAATCAAAATCATTTTCAAGGGATTTCATTCCCTTTTTTAGGGTTTTCTTAATATGTTTATTAGCTTCAATTTCTGTTAAATTATCTAATTCCATACTCTGTTACCTTCTCTCATTGATTATTTAGCCAAAATTTATTTTATATAAAATATAAGAACAATAATTTATAAAAAGTGAAATAATATTCTTCAGATAATCTTTATACACCCCTTTGTGAACTCTATATTCGAATTTTAATATGATATGAATATTAAGTAAATATTCAATATTTCCAATAATCATATTCATAGAATATAGTTATTTTTACTCTATAATTAACAATACTTACGGGAATATAAAAAAACCTGAAAATTCAATAATTTTAGGAATTTAACCTGTACTTCTAGATCCGGCTGTTAATTTTCAAAAACTGAAGCCATTATTGAAAGGTAAACTAAAAGCATCTTGTGCAGAAATTAAAATTTCTGCACAAGATGCTTTCCCATCTATTTACCAACTAATTCATTAAATCTATCGTACAATCTTTTGGTGGTAACTTATATAAATTTATCAAATCCTCTTTGAGAGCTCAACTGCTTTACCATTTCTTTAATATCCTGATCTCTTTCCCTATCGCATATAAGCATTATGTCGCCTGCATCAACTACAATAAGGTTACTGACTCCAATAGTGGCAATCAGCCTGTTATCTCCAAATATCATACAGTTTTTCGTATCGATGGTTGAGCAAAGCCCGTTTATGATATTGTCATCATCATCCTTCATGTAATATTTTTCAAGTGCATTCCATGAACCTATATCGTCCCATTCAAACCTTGTCTTAAGAACAGCCGTATTCATTGATCTTTCCATAACCCCATAATCTATGGATATCCCATCGATTTTTTTATATTCTTTTTTTATCAGTTCATCCTCATCGGGACTCCCTATTACCTTAGACATGGACATTAAATTATTATATAACTCCGGAAGATATTTGTTTATTTCTTGAAGCAGTACCGAGGCCTTCCAAACAAACATACCGCTGTTCCATAAAAATGTACCCTTATTAAGAAATATTTGGGCGATCGTCTTATTAGGTTTTTCAGTAAACCTTTTTACCATAAATGCAGGTATATCTCCATAGCCATCTATTTCCCTTCCTATTTCAATATATCCGTATGCTGTCTCGGGCCTTTGGGGAACAACGCCCATGGTGACCATCAGGTCTTCGGATTTTGCAATTCTTAATGCCTCATTAATAGTCTTTCTGAATTCATCTGTATTTTGTATCACATGGTCCGATGGCAAAACGACCATCACTGCATCGGGATCTCTTTTATATAATTTTATCGCTGCAAAGCCTATGCATGTAGCGGTCTCCTTATTGAATGGTTCTAAGAAAATATTTTCATCCTTTATCTTTGGGAGTTGCCTTTTCACCGTCCTCACATAATCTTTGTTTGTCACGATACATATATTGTCGTATGGAAGGCACTTAGATATTCTTCCTACAGTATATTGTATCATTGTTTTATTACCAACCGTCCGTAAAAATTGTTTCGGCATGCTGTACCTTGATCTTGGCCAGAACCTGGTACCCATACCTCCTGACATGATTT
>JASEJN010000059.1 GCA_030016385.1 Clostridiales bacterium
AAAGCTCTTGGATTATCAAGGCTGCAGGCCTTAGAACTTACAAAACTTGAATCTGCCGAATGAGTGCTCAAAATAACATAAACTCATATTGCAAATCGAAGGTATTTCTAAAAAACATATTGACTATTCGGTATTATTATTGTATATTAATATTTGCTGCTGTTAAAACCGGCATTTTAAAAATATACTTACTTTAATTTTATTTTATGTTACCATGGCCCCTTGGTCAAGTGGTTAAGACATCGCCCTTTCACGGCGGCATCATGGGTTCGAATCCCGTAGGGGTCACCACCTATGCATTATATGGCCAGATAGCTCAGTCGGTAGAGCAGAGGACTGAAAATCCTCGTGTCGATGGTTCGATTCCGTCTCTGGCCACCAGATGCAAGGCTGCAGTCCTTAGAACTTACAAAACTTGAATCTGCCGAATGAGTGTTCAAAATAACATAAGTTTAAATTACGAATTGAAGGTAAATAAAAAAATGTATTGACAGAGAGATTTATTTATTATATAATTGAGTTCGTCGTTGGAAGTGAGGGCCTTTAGCTCAGTTGGTTAGAGCAACCGGCTCATAACCGGTCGGTCCGGGGTTCGAGTCCCTGAAGGCCCACCATAATTTTTATGCTGGCTTAGCTCAATCGGTAGAGCAGCTGATTTGTAATCAGCAGGTTGAAGGTTCGAGTCCCTTAGCCAGCTCCAGGTTTTATTTTAATTTAATAATTCAATATGGAGAGATTCCCGAGTGGCTAAAGGGGGCAGACTGTAAATCTGTTAGCTGACGCTTTCGATGGTTCGAATCCATCTCTCTCCACCATATCAATATAATCCGAACCGTTCGACAATCTTTATGGGCGTTTTAATCAAAGACAAAATTAATGTCAGTTTTGATTCAATAAACAAAAGTCAAAAGATTACTTTCGATTTCGACTCACAAGGTATGTTGGGTGGGCAATATTGGGGGATTTATTATTCATCTGATAATATGCCGAAACTCGATATTAGCGCTGTCGAGTTAACCGAAGCCACAAATGAAGGCTGTTATTTTTGGCAGGAACCCGACGGGAATAACTATTATGCCACTGAACGCATTTTGAAGAACTGGTTCTTCTATTATTGGGATTATGACGGAAATAGGCATAATCTAAAGCAAAATAACAAACGGCAATCTTTCCACTGATATGCAAAATAGAAGTGCTGCAGATGCAGCACTTCTATTTTGCATAAAAAAGCGCGGTTGTGCCGCGCTTTTTTAAAGCCGTTATTTTATTCTTTCTATTTATTTGCGTTATTTTGCACAATTTCCCCTATGGTCAGATTATCTTTCTCAGGTTTCTCTGTTTGAATCTGAGCCGGCTCTGGATTTTGAGTTTTTGCCTCTTCGTCCTGCTCACCCTTATTCTCTTCCTCTGAAGCCTCTTTAATACTCAAGCTTATTTTTCTACTTTCAAGGTTTATATCCATTACCTTTACTTTTACTATATCATTCACTTTTAGAACATCCTCAACCCTGTTTATTCTCCTATCACATATCTGTGAAATGTGCACTAATCCATCTACGCCATCCTGTATCTCTACAAATGCTCCGAACGGTACAATCCTTACTACCTTGCCTTCTATTACGTCACCTACATGTACTTTTTCCTTTACAATATCCCACGGCTGCGGCAGTGTTCTCTTCAGGCTTAAAGAAATCCTTTCCTTTTCCTTATCCACCGATAATACATAAACTTCAACTATATCACCTACTTTTACGACATCGGATGGACTTTTTACCCTGGTCCATGACAGCTCCGATATATGAGCAAGCCCATCTATACAGCCAAGGTCGATAAATGCACCGAAATCAGCCAACCTGTCCACTCTGCCTTTTAATATGTCTCCCGGTTTTATGCTCTCCAGGAAAGCACTTCTCTTTTTATTGAGTTCATCCTCTACTATGGCCCTTCTCGATGCGACTATCCTGTTTTTAGCAGGTTCAAAAGTCATTATAAGCAATCTCTCTGTCTTCCCTACAAATATGGATAAATCCTTTACATATTTAACATCAAGCTGCGATGCAGGAATAAAAACGCTGTTTCCCTTAACCTTGGCTATGACTCCGCCTTTGACAGTCTGGATTATTTCACCTTCCACAGGTACTTTGCCCTTGAAACATTCTCCTATATAGTCCATGTTTTTTACAGCATCGACTCTTCTTTTCGAAAGAAGTACGTTTCCTTCTCCATCATTTATTTTAAGAATATATACGTCCAATTCATCTCCGGACTTTAATATATCCTTAGGTGAAGTTTCCTCATCTATATTCAATTCACTTTTTGGAATTATTCCGTCTGCTTTGTAGCCAATGTCAACTGTTACTTCATCATCAGTTACGTATATAACCTTACCTTTTATTATATCCCCCTCGCTAAGCCTTTTAAAAGTCTTTTCATATTCAGACATTATAGACCCTTGATCGGTTTTTTCTTCATTTCTGATGTCTTTATCCTCTCCGATGTCTTTATCCTCGCTTTTATTATTTTCTTTAACTTCTGTTTCCCCCTGTACTTTTTCTTCTCCTGTTTCTATCATTTCACTCATTTTTTCAAATGCCTCCTTTATTATCCAATCCGGTGTAGATGCTCCGGCTGTTATACCAAGCGTATTTATATTTTTCAAATTATTGGTATCTAATTGATTTATTCTCTCTATGTAAAAAGTTTTCGGACAAAATTGCCTGCAAATCTCAGCTAACTTTTTTGTATTTGAACTGTTTAAACCTCCAAGGACTATCATGGCGTCGCATTTTTGAGCAATCTCGGCAGCAGATTTCTGCCTTTGATCAGCAGCAGCACAAATAGTATTAAGTATAACCAGTTCTTTTGATATGCCAATCAGCGATGATACGATTTCCCTCCACTTAGCCGTGTTTACAGTTGTCTGCGATACAATGCATACCTTGTTGTACGTTTTTAAATCTTTTACGCATTCCAGATTACTTATAATAATTGCACTATTGTCACACCATCCATTAATACCCTGTACCTCCGGATGATCTTTATCCCCTATTATTATTATTTGATATCCATTATTGAAGTATTCTTCCACCTTTTTATGTATATGGTCAACATATGGGCATGTAGCATCCACTATATTGACTTTTTTTTCATTAAGCATGTCAATGATTTTTTTGGAAACCCCATGGGACCTTATGATTACAGTATCCCCCTCATTGAGCTCATCAATATTTGGCAGCACATTGATGCCCTTCTGTTCCAATTCCTTCACTACAATATTATTATGTATTATCGGCCCGTAAGTAAATATCCTTCCCTGTCCCGCCTTGGTTTCGGAAGCTATCGATACTGCTTTCTTGACACCGAAGCAAAAGCCGGAATGTTCCGCTACGATAATATTCAAAAAAATCCCCCCACCTATGCCAGCTCTGAAATCTCTTTCATAATTAACTGGCTTAATTTATTGATTTCGTCCATTGAAAGTTTTTTACCCGAATACTTTAAAAATGAAATAGGTTTACCAATAGTAATTTTTAATTTGCTGAACGGCTTATAGCTTCCGGTTATTTTTACAGGTATTACAGGAGTTTTGCTTTTTAAGGATATAAGCGCGACTCCGGGCTCAGCCTTCTGTAATTTCCCGTTTTCACTTCTGTGACCCTCAGGAAATATTCCAAGGCATTTGCCATTCTTTACTATTTTCAATGATGTTTTGATAGCTGATATATCAGGCGTTCCCCTTTTAACCGGAAAAGCGTAAATATTCCTCAGCACAAATGCAAAAAGTTTGTTCTTAAAGGCTTCAGCTTTTGCCATATAGTGGATTTTTCTTTTTGTATATACTCCCACAAGTATAGGATCCAGCCAGTGGATATGATTCGGGCATATAATAATGCCACCTCTTTCAGGTATGTTTTCTAAACCATCTACTTTTACTCTGTTAAAAATCAAAAAATAAATCAGAAAAATATATTTTGCTAAATAATATAACAATTTTTCACCTACCTTCTCATCATTTAGCGCCGGGTGCACTTTTTTATTTGAAGACTATTCTTCAAATAATCTTAATGCATCATTTAGCCCCGATTATTTATATATTGCAATCCTGAAAGCCTGTATGAAACATCATAATTAGCTATTGATTGCATGGCTCCTTTATATTACTTATTATTTCACTTACCACATCCTGTATGGATTTTCCCGTCGTATCGATGATAATCGAATCATCTGAAACTTTTAGAGGATTAATCTCTCTTGTAGTATCCTGTATGTCCCTGATTTTCATATCATTTAAAACATCATCATAGTTTAATCTGTAACCTTTGTTTATAAGCTCGATATAACGTCTCTTGGCCCTCTCTTCCATGGATGCCGTCAAAAAAATCTTGACATCGGCCCCCTTTAAAACATTTGTACCTATATCTCTCCCATCCATTATGACGCTTTGGTTTACCGCCATTTGCCTTTGCAGCGATACCAACTTTTCCCTGACACATTTTATGGTCGATACGTCGGATGCAGCCTTGCTGATCTTCGGAGTCCTGATTTCATCCGTCACATCTTCACCATCCAGATATATACGATCTCCTTTGATGCAAATATCAAGCTTATCGATTAAGCATTTTATACTATCGATATTACTTAAATCAATGCTGTTTCTGATAAGCTTCAATGCGGCTGCTCTATACATCGCACCTGTATCTATATAAGTTATATTTAATTTATCTGCAATTATCTTTGCTATCGTACTCTTGCCTGCGCCAGACGGACCATCTATGGCTATTGCGATTTTTTCCATACGAGTTTACCTCCGGTATCCACATTCAGCATAAATAAAAGCATAATATATTTTAAACTTCGCTTCGTAATACGTAATATGAGCTTATGCCTGATTTCAAATTACGAATTGAAGCACTTAAATAAAGCACTGAACAATGAATAATTCTATATACTTTTATAAATTCCTTTTTTTCGTCATAATCAATCTAACAATATAACCCGGCACAATAGCCTGTTGAAAAGGCTATCTGAAGATTAAATCCTCCTGTAAGAGCATCTACGTCTATCACTTCACCGGTAAAATAGAGGTTCTCTACAATCTTTGATTCCATTGTCGAAGGATCGATTTCCTTTACGGAAATGCCTCCCTCTGTAACAATCGCCTCATTAAAAGAACGTGTGCCTGTTACGGTAAGAGAAAGTCCCTTTAATAATCTTGATAAATTCAACCTCTCCTCCCTGGTTATCTGGTTTACCTCTTTGCTTCCATATATTCTGCTCAAGTCAACTATTACAGGTATCAGCTTCTGAGGAAGAAGATCATTCAATGAATTCTTGAATTCTTTTCTGGAGTACTTTCCAAAATCGCTCTGTATCCTCTTATCAAGCTGCTCCAAAGACAATGCGGGTTTCAGGTCGATTGTCACCTTGACTTCTTCTGGAAGCACATCGGTTATAAATCTGCTGGCAGATAATATAATAGGTCCTGAAATACCAAAGTGAGTAAAAAGCATTTCACCAAAATCTTTATATATTATTTTGCCCTTATGCGACACATTTATTGCCACATTTTTAAGAGACAATCCTTGAAGTCTGCTTACCCAGTCTTCTTTTGCAACTAATGGAACTAAAGAAGGCTTCAATGGCATCACGGTATGCCCGGCCGCCCTTGCAAATTTGTACCCATCTCCTGTTGATCCTGTAAGAGGATATGAAAGTCCACCGGTCGATATTATTACGGAATCCCCATAATATCTATTTTTTCCGCATATAACGCCTTTTGCCGCACCATTATCTATTATAACACCATCAACTTTTGTATTTAATAGTATTTTTACATTATATTTTTTCAAACATCTTTCAAACGCCTTTATTATATCGTTGGATTTATCAGACGATGGAAATACCCTGTTTCCCCTTTCTATTTTAAGTTTTACTCCGCAACTTTCGATAAAATCCATCAGCTGAAAATTGGAAAATGTATAAAAAACACTATATAAAAAGCTTCTATTGCTTATGACATTGTCTATTAATTCATCTATTTCGGCTGCATTGGTAAGGTTGCATCTCCCTTTCCCAGTAATAAAAAGTTTCCTCCCAAGCTTATCATTCTTCTCGATTAAAGTTACCGATTTACCATTCATGGAAGCAGATACAGCAGCCATCATACCTGATGCACCACCGCCTACGACAATAACATTTTTCACCTAATCACCTTCAAAGTTTCAACACCATATTTTATTTGTTTTCAAGAAAAAAACGCTATGGATATGGAGAACGCTTTATAATATATAACATTCCCCACATGTAGCGTTTATAGTTATCTATTGAATCACTTGCTACTCGACTGAATAAAATAAAAATGCATATTTCAGTCAGTACGGCAGATTGAATCAATCGGTATTTCTATCAGTATAGACCTTATGCTCATTCCAGATATGCTCAAGTTTTTCAAAAGAATCAAAAATCTTTGTTTTTTCTTTCAATCCTACGGCAATCAACAGCGCGTTTATAACGCTGAGGGGTGCAACAAGAGAATCTACAAAGGATGCCATATTGCTCTGTGCCAGCAGTGTATAATCAGCGTCGTTCGCAAGGGGGGAAACTAGGCTGTCTGTCAATGCTATCACCGTAGCTCCGCTACGCTTCGCATAATTCAAGGCTTCGACAGTACCGCTTGCATATCTTGGAAAGCCTATGCCTATTATAAGGTCCTTATCGCCTAACCTTAAAAGCTGTTCAAAGAGATCGCTTACACCATATGTTACAACACGCACATTATCAAGGATAAGATTAAGATAAAACCCCAAAAACTCCGCGAGGGTGGAGGAACTTCTAAGGCCGATTATGTATATTCTCCTTGCAGATAATAACTTCTCAACAATTTCATCAAAAACTTTAACATCGATTTTTTCCAACGTCGCCCGGACATTTTCCATATCTGCCTTCAGTACGCCCCTCACAACGCTTTCATCATTCATATAATCCTTGGATAATTCGATCCTCTGTACGGTGGTCAGCCTGGTTTTTATGAGTTCCTGAAGTGATTTTTGAAGTTCGGGGTATCCATCAAATCCAAGCTCATTTGCAAACCTAACCACTGTCGACTCACTTACGCCTACGCTATCGCCAAGCTTTGCGGCAGTCATAAATGCCGCTTTGTCATAATGCTTCAATATATATTCGGCAATAAGTTTTTGGCCTTTGCTGAGTTTTTGAAATTTTGCCTGTATCGATTTCATCAAATCAAAATTCTCTTCCATAAAAACATCTTTCCTTCAGTATATTAAATTTTTTCTGTTAAATATTATATAAAATTTACAATTAATAATATAATAACATTGTATCATTATGAATATTTTTATGCAACGTTTTGAAAATTAAAAATGCATATCCCACTCCTTTATTTTTTGTAAATAATCAAACCTTGTAAGCTCAAAATGCATCGGTGTAATTGAAACATAATTATTCTGAGCAGCAAATATATCCGTAGATCTTCCATTTTCAACTTTTACAACTTCACCAGCCAGCAAAAAATAAGTATTCCCGTCTGCATCCTTTTCTTCCTGGTAATTGTTCGTATATTTCATGGTCCCCAGGGTCGTAGCTAGAAATCCCTTTATGTTTTTTTCATCACAGGATGGAACATTTACATTAAGTAAAATATCTGGATTGAATTTCTGAGAAATAAATTTTTTAAAAATGCCACGGGCACAATGCGCTGCTGCCGAATAGTCCCTTTTGCAATCGCCCCTCAGAAGCGAAACCGCAATCGAAGGGATGCCGAGCAGTGCGCCTTCTATAGCTGCGGAAACCGTACCTGAGTACAAAACATCTGTTCCGAGATTTTCCCCGTCATTTATGCCGGATATTACAGCATCGATTTTCCCATCGGAAAATCTTTCATAAGCGAGTTTTACACAGTCAACAGGAGTTCCGGATATGGCATATGCGCTGCAATCCAAATCGAAGAAACTTTTTCTCTTCGCAAATAGAGGCCGTCCCATAGTTATAGAATGTGAACACGCGCTCCTTTGCCTATCCGGAGCAGATACAATGATGCTGCCCTCTTTTATAAATTCCTTTGCAAGAGCATATATACCTTCCGAATTGATACCATCGTCGTTTGTGATAAGTATATTCATAAATTTCCACCTTTCATGCAAATAATATATATGGGCTGAAATCCAATTGTCAAATGGGTTAAATATAAAGTAATATATATTATATATTATAAACACTATTTTAAAAAATTTGTAAAGGGGAAAATTAAAATTGATTCAAATAGATGATGCAGGAAGCGGAAGTTTAGTCGGGGGTACTTATATCGGGCTATTGAGAATAGAAACAGGCGAACATTATTTTGGCATAATACCCCTGAAATTTTATAATGAATGCAACTTTAAGAAGAAGCTGTATCTTCAATATGCATGTAAGATAATAGATGACGGAATCAAAAAGATTAAACTTGGAGATAGGGAAAAAGTCCAGATATGCCAGGGTTATATGTTTGATGAGGTTAGAAAATACTTAAGTATAAATAATATCGATTTCGATAGTGTTAAAATCGGAGAGCCCCTTCAA
Source organism: Clostridiales bacterium (assembly GCA_030016385.1). Classification (NCBI taxonomy): domain Bacteria; kingdom Bacillati; phylum Bacillota; class Clostridia; order Eubacteriales; species Clostridiales bacterium. The sequence goes on from JASEJN010000059.1 coordinate 8,581, forward strand.
ACCATTATTGAAAAAGCCTTTGAAAATTATACCATCTCCCTGGGACTTCCGGACAACTTTATAAAATATACCAAATACCCGTTTCACTTTCATAGGCTTTTGAGATGGGTTTATGCCGATTATTACAACAGAAAAAAGCTTTGCAAAACGGGATGGAAAAGCTGGCAAAAATATGGGCATTTAAATGTTGAAAAATACAGCGACATTTTATACAATAAAAACTATTACTGCCTTAAATGTGGAAGAAAAATACTGCAGGCAAGCCCTGTAAATGTAATAAAATATTTTTCAAATATGCCAAACACTATTTATATCCATAAACGCTGCCCGCAAGTTTTTTTAAACCCCTGACTTCATCCAATGTCAGATATCTAAACTTGCCCTCCTTTAAATCTCCAAGCCTTACATTCCCTACAGCCACCCTTTTTAGAGAAATAACATCATGTTTTATGGCTTTGCACATTTTCCTTATCTGCCTGTTTCTTCCCTCATGTATTATAAACCTGAGCGTTGAAGAATTATTGTCCGAATTTATTAATTCCACATTTGCAGCGGATGTCTTATACCCGTCAATTACTACGCCGTTCCTTAATTTTCTGATTTCCATGCTGTCTGGTATTCCCTTTACTTCCACTATGTACTCTTTATTGACTTCATGTCCGGGATGCATCATCTTGAATGCAAGATCCCCGTCATTTGTCAATATAAGAAGGCCTGAAGAGTTATAGTCAAGCCTTCCTACAGGGAACACCCTCTCCTTGACTCCCTTTATGAGATCGGTCACAATGGGCCTGTGAAACTGCTCCTTCAAAGATGTTATATAACCCTTCGGTTTATTAAGCATTATATAAACTTTAGAAGAAGCCTTTTTAGCTATTTTCCCTTTATACTTTACAACATCTTTTTCAATGTCGATCTTAACGCCCATATCCTTTACGACTATATCATTTACTTTGACTAACCCGTTTTTTATAAGTTCCTCGGATTTTCTCCTGGATGCTATTCCGCATTCCGCCAGATATTTCTGCAGCCTTTCTTCCATAAACGTCCACCCTTAAATCATCGTTCAACTAAAAAAATAATCGTTAGAATCACTGATTGAATTTTTTATATATATCTTCCTTGCTCTTTATAGGAATCGAATATATTATATTATCATTATAATACATTTCAAGGTGTCCGAGCTGTTGATTTTTGTAAACAGGTGCCGTTATGCTCTCGGGCAGCACTACTTTATAACTTATGCCTCTCATTTCATCATCAGATAAGGATACAGATAAACTACCTTCTATGCCTGCACATACCTTCTTCTTGTTTCCTCCCGTCACCCGTATTGTATAAGTATGTTTGGCTTCATCTACAAGCACATTTTTATTATACTTTTCTATTGCGTATCCCAGCAGTTTTTTTGAATCACCCCATCTGTTTGAGGAGTTCAATGTAACGGATATAAACCTTTTCCCGTCCTTGGTGACAGATGACACCAAACATTTACCGGCTTTTGCAGTATAGCCTGTTTTTACTCCGTCGGCACCTTCCATGCTGTATAGCATTTTATTTATATTATGGAACGACATATTGCCGTAAGGCCCTTCAACTAAAACTGCCTTAGTGGATACTATTTTGGAAAACGTTTCATTCTGCAGTGCATATCTCGTTATCAGGGCGAGATCATAGGCAGTGGTGAAATGGCCATCCGAATCCAAACCATGGGGAGTTAAATAGTGGGTATCAAAGGCTCCTATGTCGAATGCTTTGCTAGTCATCATTGAGGCGAATTGCTCCACGCTTTTGCCCACATGTTCGGCTATCGCAATGGCGCAGTCATTGCCTGACTGAAGCATTAATCCATATAAAAGCTGCTCCATGGTCATTTTCTGGCCTTCCTTCAGCCCAACTGTAGAACCTCCGACGGAACTTGCTCTCTTTGAAACTGTTACAATATCATCCAATCTGGAATTTTCAAGTGCCACTATGGCGGTCATTATTTTTGTGGTACTTGCCATAGGCACTATCATGTCGTCGCATTTACCGAATAAAACCCTTCCGGAATCATAATCCATTACCACTGCGTACCATGTATTTATGCCTGGAGTTTTAATCTGGTTCTGCTCTGCATGAACATATTTAAAAGGTAGAAACAAAGATAAAAAAACTATCAAGCATATCGTCTTCTTCAATTTGTATCACCCCATTTATTAAAACTGCAATTGCCGTGAAAACCCCTGCCATATCTTCGATTCGTAATTTGAGCCTATCATAAATAGGATTATGTTATTTTGAGCAACGAATGAGCATTATGAAAGTTTTGATAAGTTCTTGGCTTTGCCGACGCTTAAGAATCCAAGAGCTTTTGAAACTTATCTTTGCTCAGACATTCAAAGTTTCATATTACGGATTGAAGTTGCCATAGGGTACTGCGTCAAAATTTATCCTTATATATGAAATAAGCCACCTTTAAGTGGCTCATTCTTTTTCATGTTCATCAAATTCGTGAATTTCACTGTTTTTTCCCTTTTCCTTGCCCGGCACGCTGTCATTTTTGCTCTTCATCTTTTTAGCTGCCTTTTCGATGTTTTCTATTACATTTGGCACAAGATCAACCATGCGATCTACAATGCTGTTGTAGCTTACAGGCAGCAGCTTTACCTGATTGCCCCCGACTACAAGAAACGCCACAGGCTGTACAGATACCCCGGCTCCGCTTCCTCCTCCGAACGGGAACTCGCTCACGTTTTGGTCTTCCTCCCTAAGCTTTTTCCCATTGAGTTCATATTCGCCGCCCCCTGCAGCAAATCCAAAAGATACCCTTGATATAGGGATTATCACGGAGCCATCGGGAGTTTCGACAGCATCTCCAACAATTGTGTTAACGTCTATCATGTCCTTGATATTATCCATCGTAGTTTTCATCAGCCCTTGAATCGGATGTTCGTCCATTATTTCTTTCACTCCTCCGCTTAAAAAAATATGTTAAAAATATCTTGCCTAATTTAATGCCTGCTATAATAATATTAGCAATTTTAATCTTTATTATGCAGTTAAAATCAATTTCAAAAATAGGTTTAGAATAATTTGGTTTTACGGAAATATCAGCATTCTCAGGCTTAAATAAAAAGGATAAAATGTTTCCCTTTATGCCATACAGCAACCCCACGGCTATGGCAGTGATTGCTGCATCACCTGCGCCTAGTTCCGTATGCCATTTTATGTATTCCACATGTGCCTTTGATGATAAAAAAACAATTGCTTTTCTATATTTCTTATAATTCTCTGTAAGGCCTTTTAAATCTACTGTTCCTTTAAGCTTTTTGTGTCCTTTTTCAGCTTTCCCTACCTTAATTGCCGGAGCCTTTTTTTTACTCAGTATTATGTCTGCATAAGGTATTTTATATTTTAATTTTATCATGTCAAAAAGAAATGATAGATTTATTTGTATATTGTCATCTTCATTCAGCCTGTGGAAAATAAAATTAATTTTTAAATATGTCATGGAAAATAATATCAATATTGTTATTAAAATAGCTACTGCATAGATTATTCCGATCACCTCATACATTAAAAGGCTATCCTTTGATATACCAAACGCATATTAAAATCACATTCTTATTCTTGCATCTTTATATAAAAAAAATACACATAAGCACTGCTTAATTGTGTATTTTTTACAATTATTCATCATGATGAATATCTTCGATTTGAGGAAGATCGGATATATCCTTGAGAGAGAAGTATTTCAAAAACTCATCCGTGGTTTTATATATTATCGGTCTTCCCGGAGTTTCGAGCCTTCCGGCATCCTTTACCAGCTTTTTTTCAATGAGGCTCTCAATGATTTTGTCTGATTTCACACCTCTTATAGAATCTATGCTCTGCCTCGTTACAGGTTGCTTGTATGCGATTATCGCAAGTGTTTCAAGAGCCGCCCTTGACAGGCTTTGCCTGGGCTTTGGCTTGAGAAGCCTCTTTATATATTTTGCATGCTCAGGCCTTGTACACAGTTGATATTTGTCCCTGAATTCTATCACCTGTATTCCCCTTCGGTCTTTATTAAACTCCTCTATCATTTCATTTATGATATCCCTTACCTTTGATTTTTTCATCTCAAGTATGCCGGATATTTCATCAAGGCTTAAAGGCTCCCCCGAAGTAAACAAGAGCCCTTCTATTATAGCCTTTATCTCGCTTTTATCCAAGACATTCTCTTTTTCATCCCATAAAACTTGTTCATAAAAATTCAAATCATTTTCCATAAAAACAATTACCTCAATTTACTTTCTTAATAATGATATCCGAATATGCCCTTTCCTGATAAGCTGTCACATTTCTTAAACGCATAAGTTCCAGAACTGCTAAAAACGTGATTATGATTTCCATTCTGCTTGATTTTCCATTAAAAAGTCCACTGAAATATAATGTGTTAGTTAATTCCATAATATTTCTTATTTCCTTTATTTTATCCTTGACAGTATATTCATCCTGTGTAAGCACCTGCCTGAAGCGGTCATTCTGCACTGCTTTTCCGTCGCATCTCTTTAAAACATCCTCAAAGGCTTGTACTATATCATCAATAGATACATTTTTAAGTATATCGTCTTCCTCAATGTCATTTATTATTTCGGCATTTTTATAAAAAACATCGAAACGCTGTTTCTCCATCTCTTTTAATTGTTCAGATATATTTTTGTACTTTTTATATTCGAGCAGCTTTTCTACAAGTTCAAGGCGCGGGTCATCCTGACTCGCTGCCGTTTCATCATCCGCATCGTTAGCCTTTGGAAGAAGCATTTTAGACTTTATCTGAATAAGCGTTGCAGCCATCAAAATAAATTCGCTGGCATTATCCAGATCCAGATAATCCATTTTGTTTATATAATCCAAATATTGATTTGTTATTTCAGCAACAGGTATGTCATAAATGTCAACTTCCGCTTTTTCAATAAGGTCATATAAAAGATCAAAAGGGCCTTCAAAATTTTGAAGTTTAACTTTGTATTCTATCAACTGCATTCCCCACGATTTCATCTAAATAGTTTGCCGGTAATTTTCTGTAAAAACAATTCAATAAAACAATTATAGCATATAATGAAACGGGACACATATCCTCACTATACATTTACTGCAATTCGCAATTTGAAATATGGCATAAATAGGATTATGTTATTTTGAGCATTCATTCGTTGCTCAAAATAACATAGAGCTCATATTACGAATCGAAGATACATTTAGCGCCCAAACATGTGTCCCGGAAGTATAAATTTTTTTGCTTATTTGCCGGATGTTATCCATTCTCTAAAAGATTTGCCGATCAAATCGATCGAGCTGGCTTTTTTAACGGTTCCATCAGATACAATGTCCATACTGCCGATCTCTTTTCCATTCATCGATGCAATGATTTCACCGATTTTTTGACCCTTCTTGATTTCCGCACTCAGAGTCTTATTTATCCTTATTTCTTTCGTTATTTCGCTCTTGCTTCCCTTCTCGATGAGTATATTGAAATCATCCCTGGGAACCGCATTTATCGAAGGTTCTTTACCCTTTAATACTTTTACCTTGCCTATCACATCTTTCTTATCAGCAAGCTTAACATCTTCATAATTTGCAAATCCGTAGTCCATCAGCTTGCCTGCTTCTTTATTCCTTATATCGCGTGTAGGCGATGCCATTATTACTGATATAAGCCTCATGTTATTCCTTATGGCTGTTGCGGATATGCAGAATTTCGCCTCATCGGTTGAACCGGTCTTAAGGCCGTCACAGCCGTTGTACGTTCTAATCATCTTGTTTTTATTTACCATCGTGAAGGGCTTTTGTCTGCCTTCAGATATCGTCTCCATCCATATCTTTGTATAATTAAATATCTTGCTGTGCTTCAAAAGCTCTCTTGACATTATAGCTATATCGTAAGCGGATGTATAATGATTTTCTATGGGAAGGCCATTGCAGTTTGAAAAATGAGTATCGTTCATTCCCAACTGCTTTGCTCTCTCGTTCATGCTTTTTACGAAAAGTTCCTCGCTTCCCTTAAGGTATTCAGCCAATGCCACTGCGGCATCATTTGCAGACTCGACAGTCACGCCCTTTAAAAGTTCCTCAACGGTTCTTTTTTCACCGGGGGCCAGAAAAAGCTGAGTGCCACCCATCGTACATGCATAATCACTGACCGTGACCATATCGTTCAATTTTATTTTTCCTGAATCCACAGCCTCCAGTGTAAGAAGCATGGTCATTATTTTGGTTACACTTGCCGGTGGAAGCTTTTCATGGGAATTTTTCTCATACAGTATTTTCCCTGATGAAAAATCCATAAGGAGCGCCGACTTTGCATTCACATCAAAAGGAAGCTCCGTTTTAGCGGATACTCTATATGCTGTCATAGAAAACACTATTAGAAATATTAAAAACAATGATATTACCTTTTTATTTCTCACAATATCACCTCTTTTATATTCGGCTATATAAAAAGCGAAGACAATTTTATGCCCTCTAAACATAGCCTATATTTCTAATATTATTTTCCCCTCAGTATCCGCTATTATGTTATGCTATAAATGGAAATAGACCATTTTTATACTTTTCTGTTCCTTTTTCGGTAACTATGCCATATATAAGCTGCCTTTCCGGAACTTTGTCTTTGCTGATGGAAAATGAATTTTTCAATTTTTTGATGCCCTGTTTAACTATATCGGCATTACTCCCATAAATTGTAGCTATCTTTTCTCCCTTTAATACTCTGTCACCTGTTTTTTTATTCAGAACAACCCCCGCGTAAGGGTCTATGCGGCTGTCTTTTGTATTTCTTCCACAACCAAGTATGGAACAAGTTTTTGCAATTTCCAAGGCAGATATTTTCTCAATATATCCTTCACTCTGCGAATATATAGTTTCGATACATTTTGAACGGACAAGCGATCCTGCGTCCTCTATAATCTTAGGATCTCCGCCCTGTGCAGAAACGAACTGCCTGAATTTACAAAGTGCCTGTCCGCTGTCTATAGTTTGAAGAAGTTTGCCCTTTGCTTCTTTAAAATCCGTTGCTTCTTTGGCAAGAAGCAACATATGACTTCCCAAAACCAGGCATAGGTCCAGCAAATCTTCAGGACCGTTTCCTTGAAGAGTGTCTATAGCCTCCTTGACTTCAAGGGCATTACCGACAGACTTCCCAAGGGGCTGGTCCATATCGGAAACCACGGCTACAGTTTTTTTATCAAGGCTATTCCCTATATCCACCATTTCCCTTGCAAGTTCGAATGCATCGTCTTTGCATCTCATAAACGCACCGTTCCCCGTTTTTACATCCAGTACGATGGCATCCGCTCCGCAGGCTATTTTTTTGCTCATCACGCTGCTTGCGATCAGCGAAATATTATCCACAGTTCCGGTTACATCCCTCAATGCATACAGTTTCTTATCGGCAGGCACAATGTTATCTGTCTGAGAGCTTATAGCAAATCCGACTTTTTTTACATTTTCAATAAATTTTTTATCGGCCATATCTGTCGAAAGGCCATCTATGGACTCAAGTTTGTCTATTGTTCCACCTGTTAGCCCGAGGCCTCTTCCGGACATCTTAGGGACTGAAAGACCGCATGCCGATACCATGGGCAGCAGCACAAGAGTCGTTTTATCGCCGACGCCACCGGTGCTGTGTTTATCCACGAGTATTCCGCCTACTTCGCTTAAATCGAGCCTTTCGCCTGAATTAACCATGGACATCGTAAGATCGGCAGTTTCCCTTTTGTTCATTTTTTGAAAGTAAATGGCCATAAGTAGCGCTGAAGCCTGATAATCGGGTATCAGGCCCCTTGTATAATTTTGTATGAAAAAATCGATTTCTTCATTTGAAAGTTCAAGACCATTCCTCTTTTTTAATATAATATCCTTCATAAACATATTAAATTGCCTCTATTTAAATGAGCCCTATAATTTTCTCTACAAGATTTACGAACTTTGTCTTGGACCTGTTGGCGGTTTCAATGACCCTTTCGCCGTCCAGAGGTTCGAGGCCCTCGGCAATTGCCATGTCGGTAATGCATGATATTCCAAGTACGTTCATCCCGCTATGCCTTGCGGCAATAACTTCGGGAACGGTTGACATTCCGACGGCGTCGGCTCCTATCAACCTCAGCATCTTAAGTTCCGCAGGCGTTTCAAAATTAGGGCCTGAAACAGCGACATAAACTCCTTCTTTTAAATCAATTTCTAATGTCCTGGCAGCATTTTTTGCAATACCTATCAATTTTTTACTGTAAGCTTCGGACATATCGGGAAACCTCGGTCCCAGTTCATCATAATTTTTGCCTATCAGGGGATTATAACCCATAAGATTTATGTGGTCTTTTATCACCATAAGATCCCCCGGTCTGAATGAAGGATTCATGCCGCCGCTTGCATTTGAAACTATGAGGTTGTCTATTCCGAGATATTTAAATACCCTAACCGGGAATGTCACTTCTTTCATTGCATATCCCTCGTAGTAATGAAATCTTCCGCTCATGCAAAGCACATACTTCCCTGACAAATGTCCCGCAATAAGTTCACCTGCATGACCTTCTACAGTGGATACAGGAAAATTCGGTATATCGGAATATTTAACTACTTTTCTGTCCTGTATTTCATCGGCAAGCGAACCTAAGCCAGTCCCGAGAACAACAGATACATCAGGCTTTGCATTTATATATTCCTTTATGAACTCACCTGACTGTTTTATTTTTTCAATATAATCTTCCATATTTATAATCTCCCTTTTTAAACTTCATATAATAATTTTCTCAATACATATTTGAATTTATCTTTGACCATATTAGATGTTTCTATGACTTCTTCATGGCTTAAAGGTTTATTTAAAATTCCTGCAGCCATGTTTGTTATGCAGGATATGCCGCATATTTCCATACCGCAGTGTTTTGCGACTATTGCTTCGGGAACAGTGGACATGCCTACGGCATCAGCTCCTAATTTCCTGAGCATTTTTATTTCGGAAGGCGTCTCAAAGCTCGGGCCTGTAAGATATGCGTATACGCCCGATACATAATCAACTCCCCCGGATGAACATATGTCTGCAATTTTTTTATTCAAAGAGATGCTGTAACACCTTGACATATCGGGAAATCTAGGTCCGAAATCATCTAAATTCTTCCCTATAAGCGGATTTTTCATGGATAAATTTATGTGATCCTTTATTATCATAAGATCTCCGGGCTTGAATTTTAAATTTATTCCACCCGAAGCATTAGTGAGCAGAAGCTTTTTTATTCCCATCCGACTCATAACCCTTATGGGGAATGTAATATCATCCATGCCGTACCCTTCATAATAGTGAAACCTTCCCTGCATGATGAGAATATTTCTGCTGCCCGCCTTCCCTGCAATCAGTCTTCCAGCATGACCAAATACGGTGGATACGGGGAAGTTTGGTATATCCTTGTAACCTATCTTTTTTGTTTCGCTTATCTCGTCTGCAAGGTCACCCAGCCCGGATCCAAGTATTACCGAAGCATCGATATGATTCGGATAAAAATTTCTTAAAAATTCGGCAGACTCTTCTATTTTATGTATTATATCATTCATATCCTTAATGCCCCCTCTGATTTTCATCTATAGTATATATGCGATGTTTTAAGCACTCCATTTCGTTGTTTAAAACATCTGCATTTTTTTATATTGAATCTCACATTACAAATCAGCTTCGATTCGCAATATAAGTTTATGTTATTTTGAACACTCATTCGCCAGATTCAAGTTTTGTAAGTTCTAAGGCCAGCAGCCTTGAGAATCCAAGAGCTTTTGAAACTCGCCTTGTTCAAACATTCAAAAGCTCTAAGGATTCTTTGCGGCAGCAAAGCCAAGAACTTATCAAAACTTTCATAATGCTCATTCGTTGCTCAAAATAACATAATCCTATTTATGCCTGGACCTGGTTTCAAATTACGAATTGAATTACAAATCAGGCATGCTCCAACAAAATAAGGGCCGTTAAGCCCTGGGATGAGTTTTTTTATATACTTCCTTGATTTTGCTGCTTTTAAGCTGCGTGTATATTTGAGTAGATGATATATCGCAGTGCCCCAGCATCTCCTGCACGGATTTTAAATCCGCGCCGTTTTCAATGAGATGTGCGGCAAAACTATGCCTTAATGTATGAGGCGTAATATCCTTATTTATATTCGAAGATTTTGTATATTGCTTGATGATCTTCCAAAATCCCTGCCTGGTCAGCCTTTTGCCATGGAAATTAATGAAAAGCGCTTTTTCATTTTTATCTCTTATAAGGTATGACCTGTATTTATACATATACTCAGTTGCTGCCTTTAACGCCATATCGCCTACAGGTATAACCCTGTCCTTTGTTCCTTTTCCGATACACTTAAGGAATCCCATATTTAAATTTATATCGTCGATATTGAGCGATACAAGTTCGGAGACCCTTATGCCTGTCGCATATAGAAGCTCAAGCATGCATTTATCGCGGTTGCCCTTAGGATCCTTGGTATCAGGCTGGCTTAAAAGCAATTCGACCTCTTTGACAGTGAGTATCTGAGGTAATTTTTTTTCTATCTTAGGAGATTCAAGGTTATAAGTCGGGTCCTTTTCGATATATTTATTTATATTTAAATACTTGTAAAACGCCCTCAATGCCGCAAGGCTTCTTGATATAGACGAAGTAGCCCTTCCTTGTTTCTGAAGATAAATCAAATAGGCTATAATATTTGTTTTAGTAATATTAAGCAAAGGTACATTGATTTCTTTTACATACCTGAAAAACTGCTTCAAATCCCTGCCGTATGATTCGAGAGTATTTGCGCTAAGCCCCCTTTCATAATTTAAATCATACATAAATTTATCGAAAAGTTTTTCCATACCCTTATCTCCCTCTTATCAAGATAGTATATATTTCAACATACATCATGAAATTCCTCTAAATAATATTTATTAAATTAATCTGTTGTGCTAACTGATTATTTAGGGTATTAAGGAATATTATGGTA
>JASEJN010000060.1 GCA_030016385.1 Clostridiales bacterium
GTGCCTGGGGAAAAACCTTTGCAAAAGTGAGGAATTTGCTATTGCAAAAAACACCTATCGGAAGTAAACCTACTTTTCCTGATATTATCGCCCATTCCGCACTTAACGATTTAGCCACTATATTCATTGGCGGCAGCAGCGTAATCAGCGCAAAAACGGTAAGGAAAATATATGAAAAAATATCTACTGCCCAATCTTCAGAAGTTCTTTTTATTTTAGACATTATGTTCACCTACAATTACATTTATATTTACCAAATGCTTCTCTTTACCAATTTTCTACTTAAGGCATTTGCTATCATTACAAGTACAAATCCGATTACGGAATTAAACAGACCTACGGCGGTGCTGAAACTGTAATCCATTTTCCCCAGACCCATTCTATAAACATATGTACCTATAACATCACCTACATCATAAACAGTTGGATTATACATAAGCAAAACCTGTTCTGTACCAACCTGCAGAATATGACCTAACCTCAGTATAAAAAGCATGACTATAGTAGATGCAATCCCCGGCAATGTAATATAAATAATCTGTTTAATTCTTCCTGCCCCATCTATCTTTGCAGCTTCATACAGTTCCGGGCTTATTCCAGTGATTGCCGCAATGTAGATAATAGCACTCCAGCCTGCTCCCTTCCATCCGGAAGAAATCACCAGTATACTCCTGAACCAATGTTTGTCCATCAAAAATGAGATAGGCTTGCCTCCAAATAAAGAAATAATATTATTAACAAACCCGCCCGAAGGCGAAAGTATATTTATAAAAATACCCGAAACTACCACCCATGACAGGAAATGCGGCAGATATATAATAGTCTGCACTGTCTTTTTATAAAAGATATTTTTAATTTCATTCAGAACAATAGCTATGAAAATCGGCAGTGGAAAGAGAAATATAATATCATATATACTCAACAAAAGCGTATTGCGGAATACCCTGAAAAACTCCTTTGAATATAAAAGGTTTCTGAAATGCATTAGCCCGACCCACTTGCTTCCCGAAATCCCCTTGAAAATATTAAAATCTTGAAAGGCTATTGTCACCCCATACATCGGTAAATATTTAAATATTATTAAATATACTAACCCCGGTATTAAAATCAGATACATATCATAATTTTTTTTAATGGTTATCCATATGCTTTTTTCTTTCACATCTTTATTATCCTTCTTAAATGATATACGCTTCATTTTGCTCACCTCTTCCTTTATGTAGATTAAATAATTTAGTCATGCTTATAAATTTAGGATAAAAAAATGATTTATTTGAATATTAAAATGATTATTGCAACCTGTAAATGAATATTATTTTCTTATTGTTCATTATATTCATATACATGTTGCCTATTTTGTAAGCTAACCTAGAAGACTTTAGAAGTTTGAGAAATGACTGACCGGTATGTTAATAGATTGTGATTGATTATATTCGCTGTCTCCTTATGAGAAACGCCTTTGTGAACTATTTTTAATATTATAACAATTATGAATGATTGTTCATTATTTTCCATTTGAACATTTATTTATAAAAAAACAGCAGGAAGGTTTAACGATCTCCCCGCTGTTTTCTATTGGAAGTTTCTCTGAATTCACTTGGAGTTATACTTGTATACTTTTTGAAATTTCTGTTAAAGCTGTGTATGTCAAGGTAACCACATTCATGGGCAATATCGGAAATATTTTTTTCATCTTTTAGAAGCATTTCCTTCGCCTTTTTTATTCTGAGTTCGTTGATATAATCAATAAAATTATCTCCTATTTCATTTTTAAAAAATTTGCTAAGAGATGACTGTGGAATTGAAAATTTATCCGCTAAAAATGATAAAGACAAATTGCTGTTACAGAAATTTGCGGCAACATATCGAACCATTTTATCCTTAAATTCATTTTCTTTACGATGCTTTGAGCCTTTTATCGCATCACATATAATTCTGTAAAAAGATACAGTTTCCTTGTAAACATCATCAAGAGTTTCACATTTCAGCAGATCTGGGAGTACATTGCCCTGCATAATTCTATTATATTCTTCTGTTCTAAGTTCAGACAAAGCCTTCATAGCAGTATTTATTATTTCAAAGTATAAGCATCTTGCTTCTCTCAAGGATATAGTATTTTGACTGACATTTTTCATTATAGTTTCTAATACCCTGGAAATTCCAATGAAGTTTCCTGCTTTTAGGCACTCAATAATAACCTCTTCATTATGAAACGAATAGTAATGTATTCCGTTTCCGTGGGTATTTATTTCGTTAAAAGTAATAACACTATTTTTCCCCTTTGCTATTTTATAGTCTGATGCTTCTTTCGCTTCTACATATGACTTTGATATATCCATTACAGAATGGCAAGTATTTCCTATGCCTACTGTAAGTGAAAGTCCCAGATTATCATTAAAATAATCTATAACTTTTCGTCCCACCGACTTCATTTCATATACACTATCCATCTTATCATTCAATAAATTGATAACGGCAACAGCTTGATTATCTAAATCGAGTACATAGCATTTCCCAAGCGGTTTTATCATCTCTTCTATCGTTTTTAAAGCAGAGATCTTATACAATTTCTGAAATACTTTAAACTTCTTTTTTATAAATTCATCATAATCATCAATGCTAAAAACAATCACCACAAAGGCATTACCACAAAAGTTAATTCCAGAGAACTCAGAAAGTCTATTAATAGATTTTATGTCGGTAAATTTTCCTTTTATTAACCTGTTTAAAAATTCAGATCTTATAATAGGAATATTCTCATTCAATTCTTCTTGGAGCAATCTATTTTTAGATAAATTGTCTAATATTAAACTATTTATCATATCAAATTCATTCTTATAGGTTATATTTGAATCTTCTTTATTTGAATTCTTAAGCAGTTTTACGATATTCTCTATAGGATTATAATTTCCATCTGAAAAGTAATATGCAAGCACCACTCCTAATATTAAACACAAAACAATTATAGTAGCTGACCATGTTTTTAATTGGCTTACCTTTCCCATCAGCTGACCGGATGGCATAATTGTAAGGCAAGTCCAATTAGTATTTAAAGACTTAACATATGAAATTAAATAATCAGAACCGTTTATATGTTCATTACCTACATAGGAATTGCGGCCAACTTTACTCAAAAGTTTATTTAAAGTTTCAGGAGCAATATTTGCATCACCGATAGAAATGCTGGTAATAATATTATTTTTATCATCAAGCATTAATATATTTCCCTTATACGGTTTTAGTGCCTTTTCCATAATTTTAGTCAGTGAAAAATCGTTCATTGTAATCATTAATGAAGATTTATACTCGGTATTATCAAATTCATATGTATATATATAAGCTGTCAACGATTTTTCTTCATTGCCTTTATGATAATTCATATTTCTTACCGTTTGACCGGATGAACCTTTTAAGATGCTTTTAAATGTTTGTTCGGACATATCGGAATACTGAAAAAAGTTATTAAAAACCATAGTTGAATCCAATTTGCCAATACTTCCGACAGCAATATCGCTGAATGGGAAATATACAAATATCTCATCTATAAAAGAATTTGTTGCTTTATAATTATCAAACTCTCTGCCGATTTCATAATATTTGTAAGGCAGCATTGTTGCAGTTCTATCGGGAAGAAATAAGGGCAGTATACTTGGATTTTGAGGAACCTCCTCAGCCAAGTGTTTAAGTTCGGAAAATCTCATGTCTACCAAATCCATTGTCTGTGATAATGACGTTAAAACACCTTGCTGCACTTCATTAGTAAGAGATCTGAATAAGCTTTTATTAATCCAGATACCAAGTAAAAATAAAGGTATACATAAAATAATAATATAGGAAATTATAAATTTAATAAATAAACTTGATTTTTTTAACTTATTATTTCTTTTATATGACTTGATAAATTTATCCACCGTATACCCCCCCCAATGCATCTTTATTTATTATATCTCTTAAAAATACCGCCAAATATATTTACAACAATGCCATATGAAAGTAATACATCCGTAAAAAATGCCTGCATTACCTGCAGGTATTTTTTACGCCCTTTTTCTTGACGCCCTTACATTCTTTTGTATTGCAGTAACCTTTCTATGCTCTTCGTTATACTGATCTACAAGCCTGCGAGATTTAAAGTTCAGATATAACCCTCCGAAAAACATTACAGCAGATAAAGCTGCAATAAATATATCTACACCGCTCATATAAACCCCTCCTGTGATAAATCCATAGATTTATTATACCATATCGCATATCGAATTTTCAAAAAAATATGATAGTAATCTTTAATTCGTAATATGAACTCTATGTTATTTTGAACACTCATTCGCCAGATTCAAATTTTGTAAGTTCTAATGTCCACAACCAATTCGCAATATATTACTTGCGTTGTTTAAAACAGCACAAGTAATATATTGCGAATCAAAGAAAATTTTAAATTATAGTTTATTATTAATATAATATATTATATAATTTAATTGCATGTTAAAAATAGAGGTGTTTGGTATGGAAGTCAATGATATAAAGATGCTGATCGAATATCTGATATTCAGTAAGATATATTCAAACCCTGGCAACTCCCAGACTTTTGAAACATTGCTCAATAATTTCATGGGCAAAAATTTATCGGAAGATAGCGATATAAGTCAGGATGGAAATACGGGCGGGAATATAAATGAGGCGGTTGAAGCTTCATCGAGGAAATATGGTGTGGATGCCGATCTTATAAAATCTGTAATCAAGCAGGAGTCAGGTTTTAATCCTAAAGCAGTATCGAAGGCCGGAGCCTTGGGATTGATGCAGCTTATGCCAAAAACAGCTTCCGCCCTCGGAGTGGACAATCCTCTTGACGCCATGGAAAATATAGATGCAGGAACAAGGTATTTAAAATCGTTGATAGATTCATATGGTGGAGATATAAAACTTGCACTTGCTGCATACAATGGCGGTATTGGAAGGATGCGTAGGCTGAATGTAAATTCTCCCGACAAGATCGATGCCATGCCGTCTGAAACACAGAACTACGTAAGTAAGGTTTATAAAAATTATGAAACATACAAGACTCAGGAATTAAACGGTTGACATCTTAAATACATCCTCTACAAAGATATATTTTGCAGCAGCTTGGTCGAAGGCTCACTGCCTTAGAAAATGCAAATAGCCCTATAAAAGGGCTATTTCCTTATATATAATTAATATTTAAAGGGGATTTAATATATATAATACTTTTAAATGTTGAACATTTCATAGCGAAAATATTAATAAACTTTTAATTATCTAATATTAAATTTCTATGTAAATAACCTTTAAGCCATGCTACTTTTATGAACACCCATTTTGTTATTTTTTTGATACAATTTTTTTACCTTTTTGATACAAATTTTCCAAGATGCAAGTATAAAATAAGTATAAGGGAAAATCTTCAATTAGTTTTTAATTTAAATTGAAGAAATAAAGATAGCAAGGAGGCAAGCAGTTTATATTGAAAAAGATTATACTTGCAGCATTGATTATGTCTCTTATGTTTACATCCGGATGCGGCAGCGTAAATAAAAATATAACTGCCGATGCATCTGATAAGGAAATGGAAATTACAGGTAAAGTATACTTTAATGTTTTTAATGAGAACATTAAACCTCTTACCGATGCAGATATACTTTTGATAAATTCAAACGGGATTTATATCGATACTCTAAACACAGATGAAAAGGGAGAAGCTCAAAGGGAGATAACCGTACCTATAGATAAAAGATATGGGATCGGAAAAGAAAACGGGAGTAACCTTAGAGGAACAATAACCGCAATAATCAAAAAAACAGACTACATCGATAAGCTCTTATTTGAAGTACCCGTAAGCGATGCGGGAGCTGTCCAGGTAGTAAACATGCACCCTGTAATAGAGGGCTCAAAAAACGAGCCTGAAGTAATGCTCGGATATAACCGCCAGAATGAGATCATGCAGCTTGTAGATAAATACAAAGAGTTTTTTAAGGAAAAATAGAAAAGACGCAGTTAATTTATATAAACATTAAGAGTAAGGTAAATAAGATACCCTACTCTATTTTTTTGAATTAAACAGCCCTTATGTCCCATTTTGGTGTTTAAATTAAAATACATATTACGCTGCAGCCAATCTTGAAACTAATATTTTATCGCATTAATAAGCTTTTTTGCCCGTTCTTCCAAAAGGCTTATATTGTCAAAGTTAATACCCTTTGTAAGATATCCGCCTACGCCTACTGCAAAGGCTCCGGCATCAAACCAGCCTTTTATATTTTTATCGTTAATTCCGCCTGTTGGCATGAATTCGACAAACGGGAAAGGTCCATGAAGCGCTTTTATAATTGATGGACTGTATGTTTCGCCCGGGAAAAGTTTAATAACCTCCGACCCCATCTTGTAAGCATTATATATTTCAGTAGTCGTTGCCGCCGCCATTGAGAAAAATACTTCCTTCCCTCTGCAGAGAACCGCTACATCTTCTACGATACAGGGTGTTACGACAAAATCCGTACCCCTTTTTATTGCATCCTCTGCCTGGGATAATTCGAGGACCGTCCCTGCTCCTATCACTATATTCGGATACTGATCTTTTAATTCCTCTATCAATGCGCCAGCACCCTCTACAGTATAAGTTACCTCGATGGATTTTATTCCGCTTTTAATCGCAGCGTATGCCATTTCCCTTGCAAGCTTTATATCCCTGCATCTTATTACAGCTATTATCGATTTTCTCATTCTTTCTTTTATATCTTCATTTTTCATAGTATCCCTCCAGTTTTGTTTACCTGCTAACAAAACACAAATACCTTCTCATCTTTTATTTTATCAGATTGTAGTATTATCGCAACAATTTTACCGAGGTGTATAAAGATTATTTTGGGCAGGTTCAAGTCCAGAAGCTTGCAGCCTACTTTAGCCGTTACAGAAGGTTAATTACTTCCATTCATTAAAATCATGATGGATTCCCCAAATTCATCAAATTTATAATTGGGTATTTTATCAAATCCTATATAAATCACTGTAGTATCATCAGTTTCACCTTTTGAAATGGAAATGCTTACAGCTCCCGGTATCTTTTTATAATCAGACTTTATTTTTTCGGCCGCTTTATTTTGTATTGTCGTTCCCCTCATAAGCACCATAAGCTTATAATTCCCTGAAAGAGTGTCATTTATAAGCTTTCCATCCGACCATATTTTTTCATCTTTCTTTATAACCTTCACCTGAGCTTTTGGACCATTTTCATCTTTTACAAACCTTCTTATCAAGAACTTTGGGGAAAGGTATGCATCATAAATCTGAAAAGCTCCGCCCATGGAAACATCATAGCCTGTATTTGCGGTACCGGGCACAAACAGTTTCAATACTTCAGGTGTAACTTTATAATAATGATCATAACTTATATATCCGCCAAGTTTAGGGTCATTATACACTATCATGATGCTCGGTACTATTTTGCCTATTCCCGATCCATCTTTTATATAAAAATAGAAACTGCATGTATTCTGATTGCTGTACTGAATGGCCTGATCCTCCGGCCTCACGCTTTTAAGGTACTTAACTACTGCCGTTATAGTATTTCTATCGGTTATTTCCCTTTTTGATTCTTTCCCGTCATTGTTATATGATATTATTATTTTTTCTGCGTTGGCATAATCATCATTAAAGAGAAACCTGAGCTTATCAGTACCCCTCTTTTTGTATACCTCCCATTTTCCATTATATTTTACAGCTATGGCATCATTCATATCATTTATAGAATATACTGTTGTCCCTACCGGCAAAATAGTCGCACTTCCATTTGTGATTTTTGTATTCGAATGTTCATCAGCGATACTCTTCGTAATTTTGCCTATCTGCCCTCCTATTATTCTTTCATCCGCTACAACATCATCTGACGCTAAGTAATCCACATCATTTAGCCGTATCATTGCGGCAAGATCGGCCATAGTGCCGCCGGTTCCCCGATCAGGTACCTTCTTGTTGAAAAAGTTCAATATCGAAAGTGAAGACATCCATAGTATTATTAAAACTGCCGTGATCGTTAAAACCGGTATCAGCATGGCAGGTTTTGCCTTATTGCGCAATTTATGAAAGACAGTTGATTCTTTCCTTTCAGGAAGATTATTCATTATTTTTTCTTCAAAACCTTCCGGAAGCTTTTTATCACAAAAAATATCCTTGATTGAGCTATCCATACTTTTCATACTGTCATAAGATGAAGCACATTCACTGCATGTTTTCATATGTTCAAGAAGTTCACGCCTTTTTTCGTCGTCGATTTCTCCATCGATATAAAGGCTTATATACTTTCTTGCTTCGATACATTCCATTTTACACACCTTCTTTCAAAAAAGATGCTATCTTCTGCCTTGCCGTATATATCCTCGATTCCACAAGGCTTTCCTTTATATTCAATCTCTTTCCTATTTCTCTGTATGAAAGGTTCGATATATATTTCAGATAAATTATGGCTTTGTATTTTTCAGGAAGGCGGCTTATGGCATCTACCAATCTTTTTGTCTCTTCTTTTTTAAGAATTTTCTCTTCAGGCCCCTCAGCCTTGCTTTCAATGTTATCTAAGCTTTCGTACCCAAGATCATTTCTGTTTCTACTTTTCAAATAGTTGAAGGCATTATTCTTCGCTATGGTAAAAAGCCAGGTGACAAAGCTTCTGTTTGTATCAAACGTGAAAATATTTTTATAAGCTTTAAAAAATGTTTCCTGAACTATATCAAGGCAATCATGCTCATCCTGGAGAATCGCATACAAAAATCCATAGAGTCTTTTGGCATAAACAGCTACAAGTTCACCAAATGCGTCCCTGTCGCCTTCTGCCGCCTTCTTTATAACTGTTTTTTCATCAATCATGTTCAGCACCTGCCACGAAAAGATATCCTTTCATATAATTATACAACTGAAATAGCGGCTTCCTTATTTATTAAATATAAAATAATACTTAAAGTCTATATCGTGGCGATTTAAATGATACTATTCAAATATAAAATTTATTCCCATATCCTATGCGATTCGGCCAATTGATAATATGAGTATTATATGGTAAAATTAGGTAAGAACTGATTCAATAAAATAATATTCTTGAAGGAGTGGTATTAATGCATCTCGAAGGTCATTTAAAATCCTTTGACGGTACCGATTTGTATTACGTAAAGGATATGCCTGAACAGTCAAATGCTCTCGTGATTGTCATCCACGGGCTTTGTGAGCATCTTGGAAGATATGGATATCTTACAGATAAACTTACGGATAAAAATTTCGGAGTATATAGATTCGATAACAGAGGGCATGGCAAATCCGGCGGAAAAAGAGGTTATGTCGACGATTTCAACGACTTTATACTCGATGCAGACAAAGTAGTTGAACTTGCCAGGACCGAATATCCTAAACTTCCTGTTTTTATGTTTGGCCACAGCATGGGAGGATTCATAACGGCAGCATACGGTGCAAAATACTCTGATAAGCTTACAGGACAAGTGCTTTCAGGCGCGGCCGTAACGGACCTTCCTGCATTTTCAGAACTTAAAAGCACGAGAATTTTTGAAAGGGACCCCGAGTATAAGATACCCAACACACTATCTCCCCTTATAAGCCGGGATAAAAGTGTTGTAGAAGCTTATGATAGCGATCCGCTGGTTCTAAAAGAAATTACTGCAAAACTTGCCGGAGAAGTTTTTGTAAATGGAATAGACTGGCTTTCAAAAAATATCACATCCTACAAATATCCCTGTCTCATACTTCATGGAAAAAATGATCAGATAGTTTTAAACCAGGCATCGATATGGATGTATGAAAATATTTCCTCAAAGGATAAGGAGATTAAACTTTATAAGGACTGTTTCCATGAAATACTGAATGAAAAAGATGAAAAGGATACGGTTATTGCCGATATAATAAACTGGCTCAACAAAAGAATATGATTATTAAAGGCTTCCAATTGCATCGGAAGCCTTCCACATGCTCACCGATTTTTCAGCATTAAAGATATTGAACTTCAATTCGTAATTTGGATTATGTCATTTTGAACGCTCATTCACCGCTCAAAATAATATAATCCTATTTATTTCGATTTCATATTGTGAATCGAAGATATTGAAGGCATGTGCTTTTTTTAATATGCGTTCAATGCTATACTAAATTAGAGATAATAATATAAGTTATTTTTGATTGGGGGGTAATAAAGTGGAAAAGATACAGATTGCAAACGGTGAAATGAATGTATCCGAAATAGCCCTTGGATGCATGCGGATTGCCGATCTTCCGATGAAAGATTTATCAAATCTTATCAGCACCGCGCTGGATGGAGGGATTAATTATTTCGATAATGCCGACATTTACAGCAATGGAAGGTCTGAAGAAACATTTGCTAAAGCATTCAAATCTTTGGGAATCAATCGTGAAAAAGTATTTATCCAGACAAAATGCGGTATATGCCATGGCTATTACGATTTTTCAAAAGAACACATTCTGGATGCTGTTAATGGCAGTTTGAAACGTCTTAATACTGATTACATAGATGTTTTACTTCTGCATCGCCCCGATGCGCTTGTTGAACCTGAAGAGGTTGCCGAAGCTTTCTCAATACTGCACAGCAGCGGAAAAGTCAGATATTTCGGCGTAAGCAATCATAATCCCATGCAGATAGAATTGCTAAGCAAATATCTGAGCCATAAAATTGTAATAAACCAGCTTCAGTTTAGTATTGCAAATACAGGCATGATAGATTCAGGTATCAATGTAAATATGAAAGTCGATGGAGCCATCGACAGAGATGGCAGCATACTGGATTATTGCCGTCTTAAAAATATCACAATACAGGCTTGGTCGCCTTTCCAGTATGGATTTTTCGAAGGTGTATTTTTAAATAACGATAAGTTCCCGAAACTCAACGAAAAAATCGATGAAATTGCAAAGGCTAAGGGAGTTCCCAATTCCGCAATAGCTATCTCATGGATATTAAGGCATCCTGCAAAAATACAGCCAATAGTAGGTACTACCAAAGCCAGCCATTTGAAAGATATTTTAAAAGCACCCGAAGCAGAGCTTACACGGCAGGAATGGTATGAAATATACAAGGCTGCCGGAAATAAGCTTCCATAATATAAAAATCTTGTGCTTTAAATGTTTGCATAAGCCAGACATGTCTAACCATGTACTGACGTCCATAATACAAAAGTTCACTCCGTAAGGCAGTTCGGAGTGAACTTTTATTTTTGATAGAATATCATGCCGGGTACATTTTAATTATTTCAAGTACACATAATAAATATAAAACATAAAAGGGGATGAACAATACATGAGGAAAATGATTTTGATTTTTTTGATTTTCATAACGGCTTTAACCGGAGGTTGCAGCAGAAAACCGTCCATAAAAAATGCCGGCCTTTTATACCACGGGGAAACCGATTATACTGTAAATATGAAGAGGGATGCCCTGTGCCTTATGGCAGCATACCCGGAGCACATCACCGGAGTAAAAAAGCAGGGTTTGAAAGTATATTTTACGATGAAGTCAGGCAAACAGCTTTTGTATGATGATGAAAAATCAAAAAACTTTTATGAAAAGCTTAATGATACGGATATCCAAGACATGATGGAACAGATTTATCCCCTCGGCAATATAAAAAGCATTATGGCCGACGGATATGATCCCGGGCGCTTTCGTGTATATGCACTGTTTAAAGAATTATATGGTAATTCCAAAGAACAGACCGAGCATAATCTCACAACTGTAAAAACAGCTTTTGGATATTTACAGTTCAATAAAAATAATAACGCTGCCGGATCATTAAAATCCGTATTCGATGACCTTATACCTCTTGCTCAAAAGAATAATCTCGTGAGGTCTTCAGTGCTTCCTTTAAACGGCACTTTCAATTACAGATATATTTCAGGCACAAATCTTTTAAGTCCGCATTCCTTCGGGATAGCAATCGATTTGGGAAGGGACGGCAGGGATTACTGGAAGTGGGCTTCTAAAAGCCAGGGAGAAAAAAGGATTTCATCATACCCTCAGGAAGTCGTAAATGTATTTGAAAAAAATGGCTTTATATGGGGCGGTAAATGGTGCCACTTCGATATAATGCATTTTGAATACCGCCCCGAAATAATCTTAAAGGCACGATATTTTGGGGAGAACTCTCCACAGGCAAAACCCTGGTATTATGGAGCGCCGTATGATGACGCAAAGATTAAGAATTATATCGATATCATCGATAATGCGTTAAAGTAGTTTCAATTATCCTGAATATGCTGTGTTTTTTATGTATACACCCTGCTGAATGTTAACCGTTTATTTTAATAAGCCAGAATGTAACACCGCTGCTGTTCCACCCGAGATCCCACGGCACATGGTATCTGTCATTGGTGTGGGAATCTACCAAAGGCACCCCCATAGAATCGACAGCCGTAATAATTGATACGTGCACAATGTCTCCCTTTTTCTGGTATGCGATTATATCTCCCGGAGAAACTTTGCCGATATAGTTTACGACCTTTTCATATTTTCCTTTAGATACAAGCTTCCCTCTTCCAGAATAAAGCAGATTGTATGTAAACTTCCCTGCATTTACCCACGAAGCGCTCCCCTTACCCTTAGAATACTGCCATCCGCCGCTTGTGCGGATTCCTCCGGCACTTTTGTCCGACAGAACTTGGGATACAAAATTGGCGCAGTCCCCTCCCATATCGGCATAACTCCTGTATTTTTTATTATATTTATAGCCATCCTCGATGATGTAATTTGCCCCGCAGTATTTATCCGCATATTCTATAGCCTTCGCCCTGTCATACTTAAACCATGATCCTCCGCTCACCGTCTCCTCCTGCGGAGTATCAGCTTGCGGCATCCTCTCGTCCGGTATCGTATCTTCCAGCGGATCGCTGTACCAATCCACCGTAACATACCATTTATCATCTCTCTTTATAAGATTCATGGTATGATATGTCGCAAAGCAGAATTCATTCAACGGGCCGTCTTTTTGATCGGCATATATGTATGACATCTTTGTCCTGTCATTCAAATAAACTCTTACGGCACTTTCCCCGCCTCTTACGCTGAATATTTTAAGCTTGCTTTCGCATTGTTTGAATATTACTTTCCTTGCGATATTCCAATCAGTTGCAAACTTTATGCGCTTTGCCTCATGCTCATAGGACCATTGGCCATATCTGCTGGACAACTGGAACTGATTTTTGATAACTGCCACATCTCCTGAAATCAATGCATTGCATCTCTCTTTAAAATAGCCTTCAAGGACATTTTGTATTTCATCCCTTAGTGTAAACTCCGCTATTATGCCTTCCGCCTTAAGAACTATTGAACATGAAATTACAGCCGCAATTATTGTAAAGATTATCGCTATCCTTGTATATCTCTTTGAACTTGTTAAAATATACTTCATATATACACCACCAAAGATACCTTATGTACATTAAATATATACTATATAATATGACACTGTTTATTAATACTTAACAATAATTTTTATCTGTCATATAAAAAATCAGGCTGTGCTCCGGACCTGGATCTTGGCGATTGAAATAATATTCTTCAAATATAAATCACCTAGAGGTTCTAATTTTTGACCTTGCAGCTGCCTTGTGTTATTCTTATATGTGACGAATTGCTGGAGCATTAAAAAAATATTTGAATTGAGGGAAATAAATATATGAAATCGTTAGTACTTGCTGAAAAACCGAGTGTGGCGAGAGAAATCGCCAGAGTATTAAACTGTAATATTAAGGGGAAAGGATATCTTGAAGGAAATAAATATGTTGTGACTTGGGCGCTCGGGCATCTTGTTACCCTTGCGGAGCCTGAGGATTATGATAAAAAACTTAAAGTATGGAATATGGATGATCTCCCCATGCTTCCTGAAAAAATGAAGCTTAAAGTTATAAAAGAAACATCCCACCAGTTTAGCGTCGTACGCCATCTTATGATTAGAAACGATATATGCGAACTTATTGTAGCGACAGATGCGGGAAGAGAGGGGGAACTTGTCGCAAGATGGATAATGATACTTTCAGGCTGGAAGAAGCCCTTTAAGAGGCTGTGGATTTCCTCCCAGACCGATAAAGCTATAAAAGAAGGTTTTGCCAACCTTAAACCCGGCAGGTCATATGATGATTTATTTCATGCTGCCCTTTGCAGAGCTGAAGCGGACTGGCTTATAGGCTTAAATGTTACGCGTGCCTTAACATGCAAATTTAATGCACAGCTTAGTGCCGGCAGGGTTCAGACTCCCACCCTTTCCATAATAATAAAACGTGAGAGCGAAATAAAAAATTTCAAACCTGCAGACTTTTTTACTATACAGGCAGATTTTGGGGATTATTTCGGAGAATGGCGCAACAAATCTGGAAATGGCAGAATATTTGAAAGGAACAAGGCTGAAGAATTAATACAAAATCTGAAAGGACATGATGGCATAGTAAGAGAGGTGCACACAGAGCTCAAAAGTGAACTTCCACCCCTTGCATATGACCTTACGGAGCTTCAAAGGGATGCAAACAGGAGGTATGGCTTTTCCGCACAGAAGACCCTATCCGTACTCCAGGGACTATATGAAATACGGAAAATCGTAACATATCCAAGAACTGATTCGCGTTATATAAGCTCGGATATCGTGCCGACGCTTCCTTCAAGGCTTAAGGCGATGGATGTGGCGCCTTATGCAGCGCTTATCAAACCCATTCTTTCAAAACCGATAAAAACTACGAAAAGGTTTGTAGACAACAGCAAGGTCTCTGACCATCATGCAATAATACCTACAGAGCAGCCTTTGGATCTTTCATCCTTGAACAGCGATGAAAAAAATCTGTATGATCTTATTGCAAGAAGATTTATATCCGTGCTCTATCCACCCTATAAGTATAAACAAACACTGATCACCACTGAAATAAACGGCCAGAATTTCTATTCAAGCGGCAAAGCTCCGGAGGATCAGGGCTGGAGAAAGGTGGAATACAGGACTCCGGTTAAGGATGAAGGGGATCTTTTAGAACAGAAATTATCCATACAGAAGATAGGAAATACTAAAGTTGTCAAGAACATAAAATTGAATAAATCAAAGACAAAGCCGCCTGCAAGATATACCGAGGCTACGCTGCTTACGGCTATGGAAAGCCCGGGGAAGTTCATCGAGGATGAAGAATTGAGGGAGTCCATTAAAGCCGGAGGGCTTGGTACTCCTGCGACAAGAGCTGAAATAATCGAAAAGCTCATATATGCAAATTATATCGAAAGACACGGCAAAGAGCTTGTACCAACATCAAAAGGCATTCAGCTTATCAACATTGTTCCTGAAAATTTAAAAATGCCTGAGCTTACAGCCGAATGGGAACTTAAACTTTCAGAAATAGCAAAGGGCCGCGGCGACAGATGGATCTTTATGGACGGCATAAGAAAAAATGCAGTTGAACTTGTGCAGGCCGTACAGGCGGATACATCCGTATACAAAGCCGATAATATAACAAAGACAAAATGTCCGCAATGCGGCAAATATATGCTCCTTATAAATACCAGACATGGTAAAATGTTATCCTGTCCTGACAGATCATGCGGTTACAGGCAGGAAGCGAATGCAGATGATACGAATATATTTAAAAAGTCGAAGGGAGAAAGTTTCAGAAACAAAAAGCTGATTCAGAAGTTTAGCGACAATAAATCTATAGGCAACAGCCTTGGCGACGTTCTAAAGGCAGCCCTTTCCGAAAAGAAAAACGCTTGATGATGGTAGCCTTCAATGATATTATTTATCCATCATTTCTTGTATACAAATATATCATTCTATAATGCAGATAATAAATATATATTCGAAATAATAACTAATGAAAAGAGTTGATATTAATGGAACATGTTAAATTCGAAGATTTAAATTTATCAAAAGAAATACTAAAAGCAGTAAAAGATCTGGGATTTGAAGAGGCGTCACCAATACAGGCGGCATCCATTCCCCATATGTTAAATGGCAAGGACATCATAGGTCAGTCGCAGACTGGCACGGGAAAAACTGCTGCATTTGCCATTCCTATACTGGAAATGATAAACGCGGAAGATAAAAAGCTGCAAGCCATCGTGCTTTGTCCCACAAGAGAACTGGCAGTACAATTGTCGGAAGAGTTCAGAAAGCTTGCAAAATATAAAAAGAATATTAAAATACTCCCGGTATACGGCGGTCAGCCGATAGAGCGCCAGATAACGGCGATAAAAAAAGGCGTACAGATAATAATAGGTACTCCCGGTAGAATATTGGATCATATTAGACGCAGAACAATCAAACTGGGGACTATAAAAATAGCTGTGCTGGATGAAGCTGATGAGATGCTGGATATGGGCTTTATCGATGACATTAAGGCTATATTGAATGAAACTCCTGACGAAAAGCAAACCACTTTGTTTTCTGCCACAATGCCAAGGGATATATCGGAGCTTGCAAAAAAATATCAGAAAAATCCCGAATATATTAAAGTCGTCCACAAAGAGCTTACGGTTCCAAGCATAGAGCAAATATATTTTGAAGTAAAAGAAAAAATGAAACCCGATATATTATCCAGGATTATTGATATGTATAGTCCAAGGCTCTCCCTCGTATTCTGTAATACAAAAAGGCGTGTTGATGAGCTTATTTCTCAGCTCCAGGCAAGGGGTTACCAGGCTGAAGGTCTTCATGGCGACATGAGGCAGTCTCAGAGAGACAGGGTAATGGATAAATTCAGAAAGGGAACCATAGATATACTTGTTGCAACTGATGTTGCCGCAAGGGGAATCGATGTCGATAATATCGATGCAGTTTTTAATTACGATGTTCCTCAGGACGAAGAATATTACGTGCACAGAATAGGAAGGACCGCCCGTGCCGGCAGGGCCGGAAGAGCCTTTACTTTTGTGGTCGGGAAAGAAATTTATAAGCTCAGAGATATACAAAAATATACTAAGACAAAAATATGGCTGCATGATATTCCTACTGTCGATGATATCGAAGAGATCAAAGCTGATACATTTTTGGATAAGATTAAATCCACGATAAATGAAGGTCATCTTTCCAAATATCTTGAATTTGTTGAAAGACTTACTGCCGAAGATTATACATCTTTGGATATTGCTGCTGCTCTTTTTAAATTATCGATAGGAGAAAATACAGATAACAATACTGAAATTTATGATGACTTTGAAAATACAGGCGGCGCTCCAGGCATGGCAAGATTATTTATAAATATAGGCAAAAGCAGGAATATAAGCCCGGGTGATATCGTCGGTGCTATTGCAAACAAGACGGGAATTTCAGGGAAACTCATAGGCACCATAGACGTTCACGATAAATATACTTTCGTTGAAGTTCCAAAAGAATATGCAAGAGAGGTTCTTGATATTATGAAAAATGCCCAAATAAAAGGCAAAAAAATAAACATAGAACCTGCAAATTCAAAATAATTTAATCTGTACATTTTTGATCCAGTTAAAACCTGCAGTCATAAATTGCAGGTTTTTATATATTTAATCATATGTTCACTATTCTGTCACAATAAAATTTTATAATATTTTAAAATAGTGATAAGGAGGAATTGACATGGGAGGATATTTTAGCGGTGGCAATAATGGTCAAGATACTTTACCAAGGACTTTTCAAGGTGGAAGGACTTTATTCGGGAGCTACTTTACGATAGCCCTTTTAGTTACCCTGATAATTGTGTCGATAGTAATATTATGCCTTGTGATTAAACTGTTAAATGACGTTAAAAAACTTTCAAATAGAATAGAGAGCAGCAAATCCGGCAACATATATCCACCGGTAAACCAGGCTAATACTTTAAACACAACTGGCAATACCGATACCGGGAATAATGCTCAAATCCCTAAAAGTCAATAGTAAAAAAGGGGTAAATTAAAGGTGCATATATAGTGCACCTTTAATTTACCATGCCAGGGAAATCAAGGGACAGGTCCTCTTTCCCACGTTTTTAAGGTCACGGGACTCCTTTATTTTCTCAGCACTTTGGACGCATCCTTTTCGCTGATAAAAATAAGATAATATCCAAGGAGTATGCTCCCAATAACTATACCGCAATCTGCCACATTAAATATTGCAAAATTTACTGCGCGAAAATCAAAAAAATCTACGACATATCCTGGTATAATCCTGTCTATAAGATTGCCTATGGCGCCCCCGATTACCATTGAAAGCCCTATTTTCAGTATAATATTTTCATTTTTATGCAAAAAAAGATAATACATTGCAAAAAAAATAAATACTATCGTTACCGATATGAAAAACCATCTTTGGTTTTGCAGTATACTGAAAGCAGCACCCTTGTTTTCAGCATATGTAAGGTGAAATATATTCTTGATAAGCGGTATTGAACCTACCGGTTTTAAATAAACAACAGCCAGACGTTTCGTTATCCTGTCTAAGAATACTATAGAAAATATTATCATCAGTTGAAGCATCAAAATCCTCCATCATATTTCCACATATTGTATTATAGAAATATTATACCATATCCTTCAGGATTTTTGCAGCTTAATCATTCTGATTCCCTGGAATGCTGTAAGATTCACACTATAAGGTGCATACAAGGCGACATTTTAAAGGACCTGCAAGAATTAAATCTTACAGGTCCTTAAAGGTAGACTACCTTCTATATCCTCTATTGTTGTTATTCCGCTGTTTTCTGGCTCTTCTGCACTCCGGGCATCTTTGTGGTTCGTTTTCAAAACCCTTTTCTTTATAAAAAGCCTGTTCGCCTTCTGTAAATATAAATTCTTTTCCACAATCTTTACAAATTAATTTCTTATCTGCCATATCAACATACCTCCTTTTTCAAATATTTAATCGAGATCTAAACAGATAACAATATTCCTTAAAAAGAGGATATGTTGATTATCATATTAAACCTTTATCAATTACTCCTATATCATATCATAAAACATGCCGATATGTAAACCAGTTCGTGAAATTATTTATAAATTTTACCATAACTCAATTATCAAAGTAAGTTCCACCCCTTATCCTCTTAAAGTGGAAGTTACCC
>JASEJN010000061.1 GCA_030016385.1 Clostridiales bacterium
GGACAACTGTTCTCTCTTAAATCAGGTGGTGTGGATAAATATGCGGAAACTCAAGTTTGACAGCTAAATTGACACAAAAAGGATAAAATATTATAATTGTTAAGAAATTAATTATTATATTCTAGAATGGGGGTATTTTAATTGTTTAACGTTTATATTTGCGTTGGAAGCTCATGCCATCTAAAGGGTTCTTATAAAATAATAAAAATATTTCAGGATCTTATAAAACAGTATAACCTTGAAGATAAAATTGAGATAAAAGCATCATTTTGTCTTGGGCATTGCACAAACGGCGTCGCATTAAAATTGGGAGAAAATTTTATAGACAACGTCTCCATAACAAATGCAAAAGATGTATTTGAGAAACAGATACTCAAAGAAGCCGGTGTAAATATATAGAACGGGTGAAAAAAATGGATTTTTTCGTAGATGCAGATTATGAAAGCCTAAATAAATATAACGAGGAGCTTTGTGGCGATAAAGTTGAAATAATACGCAATAAAGACTCGGTTATCATAGTGCTGGCAGACGGTTTGGGAAGCGGAGTAAAAGCTAATATACTTTCTACCCTTACAAGCAAGATTATCGGGACGATGCTGTCCCATGAAGCCACTATAGATGAAGCCGTGGAAACTATAGCAAATACTCTTCCGGTATGCAAAGAAAGAGGGATAGCATATTCTACATTTTCCATACTTCAAATATTCAATAACGGAGAAAGCTATCTTGCTGAGTTTGATAATCCATCAATAATAACGCTAAGGAATGGTAAATATTTTAATCTCCAGGGAAAATCGAGAAATATAAACGGCAGAATTATAAATGAAAGCAGATTCCATGCAGGTCTTGATGATACATTTATAATTATGAGCGACGGTGCGGTTCATGCAGGCATAGGCCAGGTTTTGAATTTCGGATGGCAATGGGACAACATTAAAGAATACGCTGAAAGAATATATAAAAAGTCCATGACCGCAAAAAATTTTGCAAACCTCTTGCTTGCCGTATGCAATAATTTATATGCCCAAAAGCCTGGTGACGATACCACAATCGTCGCTGTCAAGATTAGAAAGGGTTTAAATGTCAATGTATTAATCGGGCCTCCTGTCGATAGAGACCTCGATGATTATGTTGTAAAAAAATTCATAAAAAGCGATGGCAAAAAAGTAGTATGCGGTGGAACGACATCCCAGATAGTATGCCGCGTCCTCGACAAAAAAATGAGGACAAATCTAAATTATGTCAATCCTTCCGTACCTCCTACCGCAGATATTGACGGCATTGACCTCACATGCGAAGGCGTCCTTACGATGAGCAAAGCCGTAGATTATGCGAAAAAATATATATCAGCAGATGCCTCCCTCCGCAACTCATTTGATTTAAACAAACAGGACGGTGCCTCGAGGCTTGCTAAACTTCTGCTTGAAGACTGTACGTCTGCCCACTTTTATGTAGGAAGGGCAATAAATCCCGCCCATCAAAACCCCGAATTTCCGCTGAGTTTAGGCTTAAAACTGAAACTTGTTGAAGAAATGGCAGAATGCCTCAAATCCCTCGGTAAACAGGTTACAGTGGAGTATGCTTAATCTGCATCGCTTCCCCTTACGGTCCGTACTTTTATTATACATTTTACTCCGTCAGCCATCGCTTGATTTCTTGATAGAGGCGCTCCGTTTTATCCTGAGATTTATCGTTGACAATTATATAAGCCGGATTATCCCCTTTCAATTTAAGGACAATGTATTTGTCGACTTTATTGTAAATGTACAGCATGCATTTCCCATATCCATTAATTGAAAAATGTCCGTAGCTTTTGTTCAGGCCTCCGTATCCGTTCGTACGAGTACCTACCGGAATTCTGTCGATTGTAGACAGCGAAACAACCTGATTCTTCTCAACGCTCCTGTCATACATGGCCGCATCAATTATAATCCTGGAACCATTTTCAGTTATCGTATAATCCTTGAAGCCCCCATAAAAAATAGTACTGAAAATAAGCAAAAGCAAAACAATGATCCCAAAGCCGATGGCCTTTCCGACAGGGTTTCCGATATTAATTGTAAAGCCCATGCTTGCAATCCTTTTAGGCACAATTATTCTGGGATCATTGGGATTATAGTAGCATCCCCATTTCCATGTGCTTTCCTGTTCAAAAATATCCCTTTCCTGCATTTCACCGAAAAAGTTGTTTTCCG
This sequence comes from Clostridiales bacterium, assembly GCA_030016385.1. Classification (NCBI taxonomy): domain Bacteria; kingdom Bacillati; phylum Bacillota; class Clostridia; order Eubacteriales; species Clostridiales bacterium. Next base: position 2,196 of record JASEJN010000061.1, read on the forward strand.
CAGTGCGGATTTTTTTCCGCTGCCAGTAAGCGATCATAATTGGAACGGTTACCAGAATGATGGCCGATAAAACGACAAATATAGCATTTTTTTCATAGATTACAGAGATATTAAACATGACCCAAAATACAAACATGGCAAAAGCTAAAAGTGTAGCTGCCATTGTATTGATACGCTCTTCCGTCCTTGCACATGCCTTGTTGATCTCCGTGTTATCACTCAGCGCCGGTACATGTCTATGTCTCATTTGATAATATAAGTAAATCGCATTTAACTGGCACAGAGGGCCGATAAGACTGAATCCGATCGGATAAGACTCCCGTGCTTTTGCATGCAGGAGCAGAAAAACCGCAGGTATAAAGCTCAGAAATAGAAATAACCATGCCCAGATGGAGGCAACGCTCGATTTCCCTTTTTCCTTCGAAACATTCATATCAACAGTTACCACCCTGGTCCGCTTGTAAATCCATGCTTTTTCTTTTTTTATGGATAAAAGCCCTTGCTGATAAAAATGAATAACAAACCAATTTGCAAAAATGTTTGCCGTAATCAGAACCAGCATATAAAACTCGGCGTATTGTCCTATCATTTTAGCCGGCATCAAAAAACTAAACGCTATGGATATAAGCAAAACCAGATAACAGGCGATTTTGAATTTCTTGATAACTTTCTGCACTTCCGGATGCTTTGCATGCTCGCGGGAGAGTGTCACTCCCAGAATCTGATTATCACGATGATCCTTATAGGACAATGCGCACACTGACATTGTCCCAAAAATCAGCCATGTAGCAATGAGCAATAATTGAAGCATAAAGATTCCCCCTTAGTCGTAAACTGTGTCGATCAAATCTGAAATATGTTTTTTGATATCTTGCTTTGAAGCACCTTTCATACGCGCTTCTGAAACTAAAAGTTCCACCCGCCTGTCAAAATCAGATTCAAAAGCATTTCCCCCTGTTCGGCAATCGCTGATCTTAGCGCCATGCCTCCGTTCAATCACGATAATCCCTTCTTTTTTTAGAAGAGCATATGCTTTATTTACAGTCATCGGATTCACACCAATATCATTAGCCAGTTGGCGGACAGTAGGCAATGAATCGCCCGGCTTAATATATCCTCTGGCAACGCCAAACACGATTTTATTGCGGATTTGCTGATAAATCGGTGTGTCGCTGGTCATTTCTATCCTTAATATCAATTGCCTTCCCTTCTTTTTATTATTTGTATTATTTATACTAATACAAATAATACTTAATGTCAATTACCCTTTTCAGATGTATAAATATTATTTGAAGAATATATACCCCCTCTTTTTCAATTTTTATGATATTATTTATTTATATAAGTCCATTAAAGGCATTTTGACTGATAATAATACCCCAAATTCAGCAAACCGGAACAATAAACTGCTTGTTATATACATTATCTTTGTCGTACTATTTGCCATGCGAATAGTCATTCACATTAAAATACATAATCACAATGATTATATGGAGATGATAAAATGAGTATCATAAGATCACATGATATAACTCTTTACGGAGGCAATGACACATACAATATTGTTCTGAAGCCTCTTTCTGATAAATATTTGCCGTATTTATACAGGTGGTGTGCCGACCCTGATGTCCTTTATTGGACTGAAGACGGCACAAACAATGTGGAACTTTCATACAATCCGGAAACTGTTCATGAAATCTACGGGGGAGTATCTCAAAACGCCCTTTGCTTTCTTATTGAAGTAAATGGTGTGCCAATCGGTGATTGCTGGCTGCAAAAAATGAATTTGCCATATGTACTCGCCATGTATGACAATACCACCGATGTTCGGCGCATAGATATGAGCATTGGGGAAAAGTCATATTGGAATAGGGGCATCGGTACACTGTTCATCGGCATGATGATCGACTATGCATTTAACGGCGAACATGCGGATGTACTGCACTGCCTTTGTGGAGACTACAATATCAGGAGCCGCCGCATGTGGGAAAAGCACGGCTTCAAATTGGCCTTGACTGAGAATTTGCCGCAACCCCAAAATGGAAAATATCAATATCACTATACACTGTCACGCCGGGAGTACATTCAAAAGCGGCGATTTACACCTCCGCAAAACGAGATATTCAAAATGCCGATAAAAGCGCTTCAGCCGACCCAGCTTTATATAAGTCAGGGTAAACTGCGTCTGGTGCGCGAATGGTTTGATCCGTCTGATCCAGCACGTTTTGATCCGATCCCGGTTAAAAAACTGAACGGCCGAACTATAATGACCGACGGGCACACAAGAGTGATTGCCGCGTACCTTGCCGGCTGGGATAGCGTCCCTGTTTATTGGGATACCGACGAACTCGACATGGAGGCATATGCACTGGATGTCAAATGGTGTGATGAAGAAAAAATCCATAGCCCTGCCAAACTCGCGGAACGTATCGTTCCCCACAAGGACTATGAAGAGCTTTGGTATAGAAGGTGTATGGAAAACTTGAATCCGGCGAATGAGTGTTCAAAATAACATAAGCTTATATCAGGGTTCATATTTTGTATTTGAAGAATATTATTCAAATTATCTTTATACGCCCCCTATATTATGAGATGGTTGACAAAGCAGCAAACAGTGATAAGATGAAAATGACATAACCGTTAAAATTTCTACTATTAAGGCAGAATAAAGACTTTTGGTAAAAATACTTCGGAAGAAATTGTGAAATGATGGAAAGCATAAATAATTTAATTTTATGAGGGGAGAGTGTAAAAATGTCAATCAGAAGAATGGTATTGAATGAGACATCTTATTTCGGGAAAGGAGCGATTTCGGTTATTCCCGGGGAAGCAAAAAAGCGTGGATTCAAGAAAGCTTTTGTCACTTCGGACAAAGATCTCGTCAAATTCAAAGTGACAGACAAGGTGCTTGACATACTCAAGGAAGCAAAATTTCCTTACGACCTTTATGATAATATAAAGCCGAACCCGACGATCGAGAATGTACAGACGGGTGTCGCCGCATTCAAAAAGAGCGGCGCTGATTTCATCATTGCAGTTGGCGGAGGTTCTTCCATGGATACCGCAAAAGCTATCGGCATCATAATTGCAAATCCCGAATTTTCTGATGTTCGTTCACTGGAAGGCACTGCCGCCACTAAAAAACCGAGTGTACCCATTATTGCCGTACCGACTACATCCGGTACGGCTGCTGAGGTTACAATAAACTATGTAATTACAGATGTAGAAAAGAAACGCAAATTCGTATGCGTCGATCCCCACGATATTCCCATGATTGCCGTCATCGATCCAGATATGATGGCTACCATGCCTAAAGGCCTCGCCGCGGCAACCGGAATGGATGCCCTTACACACGCTATCGAAGGTTATACTACAAAGGCCGCGTGGGAACTTTCCGATATGTTCGAACTTAAAGCAATTGAAATGGTAAGCCACTACCTGCGGGATTCAGTCCTTAAAGTCGATATGGATGCAAGAGAAGGTATGAGCGTTGCCCAGTATGTTGCCGGCATGGCGTTCTCCAACGTCGGCCTTGGTCTTGTCCATGGAATGGCACATACATTGAGTGCATATTATGACACTCCCCACGGCGTCGCATGCGCCCTTTTGCTGCCGTATGTCATGGAGTACAACGCTGACGCTGCCGGTGAAAAATTCAAATATATTGCACAGGCAATGGGTGTCGACGTTTCAGGCATGACTCCAAAACAGTATAAGAAAGCGGCCGTAGATGCTGTGCGCAAGCTTTCATCTGATGTCAACATACCGCAAAAGCTTCACGATATCGGAGTGAAAGAGGAGGATATTCCGTCGCTTGCGGCATCAGCAATAAAAGATGCATGCACGCCCGGCAACCCGAAAGACACTACTGTGGCAGATATAGAGGCATTGTTCAGAAAAGCGTTCTAAGCAATCCGGATTTAGAGAAAATGATCTTTAAAAGCGTTCTGTTTAAACACAGGACGCTTTTTCATCTTATAATTGTTCTATATTTTTATTTCAAACCCATATTCATGCAATACAAAATCATCAATTTCTTTTTCATAGATTCCATCAACACGCTTAAATCCATTTTTTAAATATAAATTTATTGCTGGTTTATTTATATCTACAACAAATAATCTCAAATATTTGGCACCCTTCTGTTTTGCAAGTTTCATGACATTCTTGAGCATTAACCCCCCTATTCCTTGTCTTAAATAATTCACATTAACCCCAAAACGATCTATATATAATGCCTTTTCTTTGACATTTTCCCATGCCAAATGATCTTCGCCGTCATTTGATTCGCACAAAGCAAATGCGGCTACCATGTCATTATCTTCAGTTAATATATAAAGACTTTTACTTTCAATATCATCTTGAAAAAACTCGCAGGGATAAATTTCATCCCAAATCTGTATGTTGTTTTTATTCATATTGCCGATTATTTTTTCATACATCGTTTTAAGTTGCGGCAAATCACTCTTCTTAGCCAATCTTAAATCCATATTAATTCACCTCTTCAACAGAAATTTTATCAACTCTATAATGGGTTTTTTATTTCATCTAAGATAAATTATATCGTGCTTTCTCTGACCTGCAAATTCCTGTTTGTCTGCACGATTATATGAAACCTGCATTTATGAATGCCAGATTTTTGTGCATAAAGAAAGACATATCTTCCCCTTGGCGGAAGATATGTCTTTTCTGGTGCGCGAGGCGGGAGTTGAACCCGCAAAACTACGACCCTGAATCGTATACGTGTGCCAATTTCGTCACTCGCGCAAAAAATGCAAAAGCATTTTTTCGAACTGCACTTATAAATTATAACATCATTTTTTTATAGTGTCCACATAAAAATCGCTAATCTAAAACAACAGATATGATGTATATAGATTATCTGAAGAATATTATTTCAAATATAAAAATACGTCCCGGCAGATTCTATATAAAGGGTAATCCCCCTGTACCTGCGTAATTATAATACGAATTTATATATAAAATATTTTACAGGCCCCTTCTTATCCTTTATAAACTTATCCAGTATTTTTATAGTGTATTTGAATTTGTCCCTGTCCTCGTCCTGTATACGGAAGTTTCCGAATCTTATCCTGTCAAATGTACCTATAATGTCCTTTATATTTATATCGTAGCATAGAAGTCCGCTATTTATCCTATCTCCAAACTCCGCCGGAGTCTCGCCTTCCTCCATCGTTATCCCGCATAGCTTGAGCTTTTTCGCTATAAGTTTGAAATATTCCACTGCAGCCTGCTTATCATTCAGCTTATCGGCCTTATTTATCCGGCCCCTGCTTATCGCGTATTTTACCGCCGTCTTAATGAAAATAAGGGCCAGAACTGCTATAACGGCATATATCTGCCATGGCACGGTCCTTTTACTTTCAACATTGTCTACCGTTTTCTCATCCGTCCCTGGTGTCTGTTGCTGTGAATCTGGGTCTTTCTGAGGAATTACCGGTGAAACCTGCGGATTCGTGGATGGCGATGTATCAGCCTGTGTGCTTGGCCTTTCATAATCAGGAACAGTATATGAAGATGTTGGCTCAAACCTGACCCATCCATAACCGTCAAAGTAAAGCTCCACCCATGCATGGGCCCTGTATGCCGGTACTTTATATATCCCGTCGCTGCCTTTATCCGATTCACTTATCGCAAAACCTTCAACATACCTTGAAGGTATGCCTGCCATCCTGCTCATCACAGCCATAGCCGATGCGTAATATGTGCAATATCCCTTCTTTTCATCGAACAGGAAATAATCCACAAAGTCACGTCCATCAGGAACAATTGATGTCTCCAGAGTGTATCTGTAATTATTCCTTAAATAGCTCTGTATGGCAGAAGCCTTTTCATAATCCGTTTTGTATTCACCAGTAATCTCCTTTGTGAGATTCATTACTCTTTGAGGAATGTTTGTCGGAAGTTCAAGATAACGGTACATGTCCTTTCTTGTGTATCCTCCGCCGGATGCGGCCTTTCCCTTTTTAAGTTCATCAGCATATACAACAGGAACTCTTGATATCACTTTATATTCTTTTTTATTCGCTGCAAGCCTCGAAAAACTGATCTGGCCATCCTCGCTATAATTTATGTTAGAATCGAAATTTATCTGTGCCATGTATGGCTTCCATACATTAAATATAGAACGCACATCCATAGCCTCCGGGTATACTGTAGTCGTGATTTCATTATATTTTTTGATGTTATCTTCATTTCCTAACAGGGAGCTTATAACATTGCCGCTGCTTATGGTTATATTATCATGTCCATTATTATTCAGGGCAGAACTATGTCTGATATTATCCCACATAGATCCTGTATATACATCCTTTACCGAGCCTCTTAAGTAAACCGGGAATGAAACATCCCCGTCTATTTTCACTTTCAAAAGAAGCTTGTTTGAAAAGCTGACAGGCCCTCCCAATTTTGAAGGGCCGTCCTGATATCCAAAAGAACTTATTGAAAAAATTTCATTTGTCTCACTGCTCTGATTGGGCAGTCTGCCGGCCTCTCTGAAACCCAGATTGTATATCTTGCTAAAAACGTTATCATTCAACCATCTTGAATTTAAAGGTTTTATTTGTATTGGAAATAGAAATGTCAGAAGAATTACAACAGCCATTGAAACGGCTGCACCGCTCATCCAGACAATTGAAATCTTTTTCGTATATATACTTTTCTTGCGCTTCCATTCCGCTTCCTTTATAGTGTAATAATTAAATGCATATAATATGAAAGAAACCGCCAAATATTGCTGCATATATTTATAGCTCAGCGCATATCCGAAAAACCACATAAACGATAGGGCAACTATCCCCGATACCATGGTTAACAGAATATAGCGTTTTAAAACTACAAGCAGGAATATCACTGCTGTTATGATTATTACAAATAATACCGTTATAATGACTGAATATTGCCTGTTTAACTGTATATTATTGAAAAGATAAGTTATATACCATCTGATGCAGTTTTGAAATATTCCATATAGATTTTGCGCCGTAAATGCCAAATCAAATTTAGTGGATACAAATAATACCGCAGCAAACACAAACATAACGGCAAAGGCAGACAGAAATATCAGAGGATAAGAAAACAGCAAATACATAATTATATTTACGGCTGCCGATACTGCTACAATAGTCCATCCGCCCATTTTAAAATTCATGTATCCCATAAACGCCTTCGTAAGTATATAAACAAGCAGAGAGATGATCGTACAGTATATTATATATTTTCCGGCTGTAACCTTAGAGCGCAAGGCTATCCCTCCAGTGCCATCTTGACATCGTCATTGAGTCCCACTTTATAAAGCTTTATATCGTAATGGGAAATTATTTTCAAATGTTTTTCACTTATGTCATTAATCACAGTATACACTAAAATCACATCAAAACCTATTTCCTTGAGCTGGATAATTCTGTTTATCAAAGCGTCATATACAGCGCATGTTATCAGGATGACAGTCGAGCCTCTGGATATAAGCCTTGACCTTAATTCCAGCAATTCTTCAAATGGCTCCTCCCCGTCGGACTTTACGTTTATAAGTTCTTCCATAAAATTTTTAAATCCGCTTAAATCCCTGCTTCCTGTATACACCTGCTTCTTGCTGTTTGCATACAGCATCGTACTTACGCCTTCCCGAAGCATGAAATAAACAACCGATATGGCACACTCCACCGATTTCTCTTCGGTATCCATCCTGTAAATATCACTATAGTCATATTTATATAGATTCAAAAATACATGGGCTTCAGCGCTTCCCGTCATCTCGTAATTTTTAACATAAAGAAGCCCCTTCCTCGCTGAAACTTTCCAGTGTATTTTTCTCAGGCTATCACCCGGGTAATATTTTCTTATGTCCGATATACTAGAGTAATCCTCATTTGCATTTTGTTTGGTTGTAACGGTACCGAAAACCTGGGCGGACCTTGTACTAAACTTCGAGAGTTTAACAACCTTAGGATAAACATTGAACGTGCCTTCCAGTTTCACCTTTATTTCCCATGTAAATAGTCCGAATACATCCGATATACTCACAGTAACGGGTCCAAAATTATAACGTCCCCTGTATTTGCATATAAAATTTTCCGTAACCCTTTTGGAATCGAAAGGCATCAAATATATGACGTTGCCCGGCGAGTCCTTGCCCGTAATATTTTTAATCATTTCATTTTTTATTTCAACATATATGGCAGGAAGCAAGCTGCCGTTAAAAACCATCGTACTTATTTGCGCCCTGTCACCCACATTGACGCTGTCACTAACTGTTTTCTGCCTTACTGTAAGCTTTGACACAACGGATCGTGTCCAAAAATATGATATTAGAACTGTAAAGATGACTATACATAAAACAAAATATGGCAGCTTTCCTCCTCCAAATATCGCAAATATCAAACTGCCAAGCACAAGAAATATTACCGACTTTTTATACCTGAACATATCTTCTCACGATTGGGATGTGTACCTGTCCCAATATATTCGACATTATATCATCGGATGTAATCCCCCGAAGTTTTACTTCCGGCTTTACAATCAGCCTGTGCCCGAGCACGGATTTTGCAAGGTTTTTTACATCGTCAGGAAGCACGTACTCCCTTCCATTTATAATTGCCCAGGCCTGGGATACCCTGAACAGCGCAAGAGAACCCCTTGGGCTTGCTCCAAGGAGTATATCCGGATTATTTCTTGTAGCTCTCACAATATTTATAATATAATCATCTATCGAATCATCTACATATATTTTTTTCACATCGTCCTGGATCTCTAAAATATCATCGGATGTCAATACTTCCTTTAAACTATCTATCGGATTTTCTGTTTTAAATCTCCTTAAGATAGCCTTCTCCTCGTCTTCAACCGGATATCCTATCGATATTTTCATCATAAACCTGTCAAGCTGCGCCTCGGGAAGGGGAAATGTCCCTTCATATTCAATAGGATTTTGCGTTGCAAGTACCATAAACGGTTTCTTCAGGCTATAAGTCTTCCCATCCGCCGTTACCTGATGTTCTTCCATTACCTCCAGCAGACTCGATTGGGTTTTGGGAGATGTCCTGTTTATTTCGTCCGCAAGTATTATCTGGTTCATAACGGGACCCGCTTTGAATTCAAAATCACCCGTCTTTTGATTAAACACCGACACGCCTGTTATATCGGAAGGCAAAAGGTCAGGCGTAAACTGAATCCTTTTGAATGAGCACCCGAGAGATTTTGCCAGCGCGCGAACCATTATCGTCTTGCCCACACCTGGTACGTCCTCCAGAAGCACGTGACCTCCCGATATAAGAGCCGCAGAAATTTTTTCGACTACTTTTCTCTTTCCAACTATTACACTCTCAACATTTTCTACCAGTGAATTTATTTTTTCCTTGCTGTTCTCCAAAAAAATCACCCCAATAGTGTTTATATATACGACAAAAATTAAATTCTATATAATCGTGTCAAATTCCTTCATTTAATTTACCGTTAATAATAATTTAAAAATTACCTGTTTTAATTATAACCTCCATATTGATATTCAAACTTTAAATATATCCCGATTTCAATTGTTGCGAAAATGTCGGATGTATAAATATTCTTCAAATATAAAATATGCACCTGAAAATGTCCGCCATATGGGCTTTATTTCCACGGGCATAGGTGTCTTTCAATAAAGTCAACAAGCGTGAACAATCCAAAGCCCATAATGCTCAGTATAACTATGCCTGAATACATTTCCACATAATTGACCCTCATCCATGAATCCATTATAAAGTAACCCATTCCATATTCCGTACCGAAAGTTTCTGTAAAGAACAATATTGAGACGGACGTACCAAGCGCCACTCTTATTGATGTTACAAGCTCCGGAAGCACTGCAGGTATGATTATTTTTTTGAATACCTGACGTGGCTTTGCACCTAAAGAATACAGCGAGTAATATGTTTCAGAAGGTATTTTCATGACGGCATCCCTTGACGACACGATTACCTGTGACGATACAATCAGCATTATCATTATGATTTTGGATGCTTCGCCAAGCCCGAACAAAAGCATCACGACAGGCAAAAGTGCAATCTTTGGTATAGGGTAAATGAAATAAATTATAGGGGACAGAAGCCTATCCCACCATTTATAATACCCCATCATTAAACCTAGAGGCACTCCGAAAACTGCGGACAGCATTATGCCTGCGAACACTCTTGCCATGCTGCATGCAGCATGAATCAGTATTTTACTTATGAAAACATGACGAATATTTATAAATACTGCCTCGGGTGACGGCACAATTGGCAACTTCAATATCAAAGATAATAATTTCCATATTACAAGTATAGCCAAAATGCCATAAATAAAACTTATGCGGCTTTTTCTATTTCTCAATCAAACCAGCCTTCTTTTATAAATTCCCGTATCTTCATAACCATTTCATAAAACTCCTTTGAAAGCCTCAAATTTTCTTTTCCGAATAATGGATTTTCGAATACGGCTAAAATACTTCCCGGAGATTTCGACAGCACTGCAACCTTCGTTCCGACACATATTGCTTCCTCTATGCTGTGTGTCACGAATACCGAAGACACCCTGTTTTCCTTCCATATCCCGAGGAACAGTTCTTGTGTCTCCTCCCTTGTTATCGCGTCAAGGGCTGAGAACGGCTCATCCATCAAAAGTACATCGGGTTTAAGTATGAACGAGCGTGCAATCGCCACTCTCTGCCTCTGACCGCCGCTCAATATATTGGGATATCTATCTTTGAATTCCCAGATCTCAAGTTTTTTTAACATGTATTCAACGTACTGTCTGTCTATTCTGCCTCCATCTTTTATTTCGACTCCCAGTATCGCATTTTTATATATGTTTTCCCACGGAAGGAGACCATAGTTTTGAAATATTATTCCTATCCTCTGAAGTGATGGATTGACGGGCCTCTTATTTATAAACACGGTGCCCCTATAATTTTTTATTATGCCGGATAGTACATGAAGCAGTGTGGACTTTCCGCAACCTGACGGACCAAGTACAGCATAAATGTCTTCATTCCCTATTTCCATATTTATATCAGAAATGGCAGTAAAACTGCCCTTATCATCTTTGTAATCAACCGAAAGATTTTTGATTTGAATCATCCATGTTACCTCACAAACCTGTCATCTGTCAGATCTTTGTAACCATAGTTATTTTTAATGAGGTCCTTGTCTTTGAGCCATGCCAATACATCGGCAGTATCCTTTTTCGATACAAGCGATGCCTTTGTATAATTTGGAAGCACAATTGTGCTTTTTACATCTTCTGGAAATCCCGACTCCTTTATTATTGCATCCATGTAACTCGATTTGGGCTGGGATTTTAGGTATTCCACCGCTCTGTTATACGCCCTGTAAAAGGCATCGATTTCCTTTTCCTTTGAGCCTATCGATTTTGAAGTGAATATGAGCACTCCGGGATTTATATTCAGTTTGTCGGTACTCCCAAGCAATATCGCGCCATTTTTTAACGCAACGGTGGCAAGTGGATCCGGAAGCGTTGCGGCATCTATTTTGCCGTTCTGGAGCATTTCAAGCCTTACAGGTATCTCGGCTATGGGAGTCTTCCTGACATCGCTTACTGCAAGGCCCCCTTCTTTTACCATCATGTCTGTGGCATATTCTATTATTGTATTGCTTGATATCGCGATACTTCTATCCTTGAGGTCCCTTATGCTGCCGATACCGGCATTTTTGTTCACCAGCAGCTTATAGCTTCCATTTGTCATGGAGGTTATCTTCACATCGAATCCTCCATCTTTTGCAAATGCTTCCGCAAGCACATCTGATACCGCTCCGTCAAGCTTGCCGGCCTGGAATGCGCTGTCCCTTTCCTTTGCGCTTTTAAACTGCTCTATATTTATGCTGACTCCCTCCTCTTTAAAATATCCCTGCTGCCTTGCGATTATAAGCGGTATCGAATCGACGTCGGGAAGCACGCCTATGCTAAGGGATCCCGTTTTTTTCATGCTTTTAGAACAGGCTGGAAAAGAAATTATCAGTATTATAGATAATATATAAACCAGTGCTTTTTTCATCACCTATCCCCCCCATTTTTTGTATAAATCATTCTCCATTCCAAGGTGCTCGAGAACTTTTCCTGTTATAAAATTTACCATGTCGTCGATGCTTTCAGGCTTATTATAAAATCCCGGTGCCGCAGGGATTATATCCACACCGCATTTGCTAAGCTTTAACATATTCTCAATATGTATGGTGTTTAAAGGCGTCTCCCTTGGGACAAGCACAAGCTTCCTCTTTTCCTTTATGCAAACATCCGCAGCTCTGTCTAAAAGGTTCAATGATATTCCATTTGCGAGGCAGCCCATCGTCCCCATTGAACACGGCACGACGGCCATGCCATCAACTTTAAAAGATCCGCTTGCAATAGGTGCAAATATGTCGTGTATGCCGCATAGATTTATATTGCCTGTTTCTGAAAGCCTTTTTATCACATCTGAAAGTCCATATCCTGTTTCGTATTCCATAACCCTTTCGCCATTTTCGGTTATAACAAGAAAAACATCATTTTTCCGCTTCAGTACTTCCTCGGCCAGCCTTACACCGTATATACTGCCGCTGGCACCCGTAATCCCTATTATGTATTTTTTCAATCTATCACCTCATAAGAAATATATCGCCTGCTGCAAAAATGAAAAGTATCACGCTCACGATCTCGTTTATGTTATAAGAAGCTATTTTTACATTTGAAAGGTTCTTCGGTGACACTATGCTGTGCTCAACATACAATAGACCGGCGACAATTGTAACACCGATAAGGTACAATATACCCCTATGCAAAATCAAGTGCAGATAGAGCAGGAGCAATATTGCAATTATATGAAATACTTTGGATATAATCAGCGCATTTTTGACTCCGAACCTCACTGGTATTGAAAACAGGCCCTCCCTTTTATCAAATTCATAATCCTGGGAGCCATATATTATATCAAAACCAGAAACCCACAGCATTACAACAGCCCCAAGCACAATCGAAGGCCATCCTATCTTTCCCGTCACGGCGATCCATGCACCAACGGGCGCACCTCCGCATGTAATCCCGAGTATTATATGGCACAGCCATGTGAACCTCTTTGTAAATGAATATACTATGAATAACGCAAGGGCAAGTGGTAAAAGTTCAAGGCAGAGCGGATTCAGCATATATGCCGCCACCGTCAGAAGCGCAAAGCTTACTGTAGACAATACAATTACCTCATATCCCTTTACAATGCCCTTCGGAAGGTGTCTTCCTGAAGTTCTCGGATTCTTTGCATCTATTTTCCTGTCTATATACCTGTTCAATACATTTGGGGGTTTGCCAACCACTGTCGCAGGATCGCACCCGATTGCCACAGAAACAGGCATTCTTCCTCCAAGCTTTTTATATTTCTCATATATCCTTCTGCCATCCTTGTGAAGATGCCAGTGCATTCCTGTGGTATTTTTGTCATATACCTGAAGCCTGTACATGCCCATATTTTGAAGCCCTGTTTCAGGGTCTCTTGTTATGACAAGAGGAAGTGTTATGAACCGCCCCCCATCCTTGGGCCAGCACTTTAAAACGGGAAGGGACGATAGGTCTGCGTCTTCGACTACCTCCTGGCAGCAAGCCCTTTCAACCTTCCTGGGAAATATCATGGCGAGCTTTGCAAGCCTTGGAATGGATTTGATTTTTTCGATAAGCCCCATGTAGTTCGAGACATCGATCAAGTCTGCTATCGAGCCTGCTATATCGTCTATTTCGTCTGTCTGAAATGCTAAATTCAACCGCTCATAGCTTCCGAATATATTGATTAAAAGGGGGTACTTCGAACCCCTGACATTTTCAAACAGAAGTGCCGGACCGGACGATTTGCATACTCTGTCCGTTATTTCCGTAATTTCAAGTCTGCTGTCGACTTCAGCATTTATTTTTCTTAAAAGCCCCTTCTCATCCAGCACATTCATAAAATCCTGTAAATCTTTATATGCCATAATCATCAAACCTTCCGAGAAAATATAAGTTCAATTCACGAGCTTGAAATCTTTGTTTGTTATCTTCAGATCGCCTTTAAGGTCGGGTGTTACATAAACCTCGCGGTTCTCTGTAATAAATATGGCCTCCACGCCTTTCATATTTTTTACTATTTCAATTCCCTTTTCTATACCGGCCGCAAAAACGGTAGTCGAAAGTCCGTCAGCTCTTATCGACTTATCAGTTATGATCGTAGTCCCGACCAACCCGTTATCCACAGGGTATCCGTTTTTAGTATTCAAAATATGATGATATCTCTTCCCGTTCTGCATAAAATATCTTTCATAAACTCCGGATGAAACTATTGTTTTATCCGACACATGAACTATGCCAAAATAATCTCCTCTCCCGCTGAACGGGTCCTGCACGCCTATGTTCCAGTCACGGTTCCCATTAGGGTTGCATCCCAAGGTGGACACATTTCCCCCAAGGTTTACTATGGCATGCTTGACTCCGTTTTCCTTAAGTATCCTGCAGCATTCATCCGCCGCATACCCCTTTGCGATGCCTCCAATGTCCAGCATCATCCCTTTTTTCTTTAAGAATATCGTTTTATCCGTGTCATCAAGCACTATATCCCTATAGTTTACGAGCGGAAGTCTTGCATCAATTTCGCTATCTGAAGGCACCCTCGCTTTATCAGTACCTATATTCCACAGCTTTACAACGGGCCCTATTGAAATATCGAACAAACCTCCCGATATACTTCCGAACTCCTTTCCTGTTTTTATAACATAATATACATCATCCGTGACCTTGACGGGCTGCACTCCGGCATTGTCATTTACTTCATCCACTTCGCTCCCTGCCGCATTAATGGTCATCTCTTTATCTATCTCTTTAAGCCTTTCAAAAACCTTGTCAAGTATATTTTGCGGTACTGCATCATATATCTTGACAGTACACACTGTCCCAAGCATAAAGTCAGTCTTTGTCAATGGTTCCTGAAGTATTCCGTTATCTTTCTTGTCGCATCCTGAAGCAAATATCGAAATTATTATTGCGAGAACAACCGCAGCAATTATCGCCTTTTTATGTTGAAGCATAATAGGCCCTCCAATTTACACTATTATAAAGGCTTTAGAGCCGCCCCTAAAGCCTTTATATTCTATAATCATTATTCTGATATCCTAAAGTTTTATTTTCTCATCGCCATAGCTGCCTGTACAAGGGTCTTGAACTTAGCAGTTGTTTCGGTCGCCCCTGTTACAGTATCAACCTTGTTCGGATCATTGTTGTTTGCAAGAAATGAATCCGCCAGTTTCTTTGCTGCTTCAACCATTGAAGTGCCTGATTGTGCCTTCATTTGGGAGTTATATTGTGTATCTTCGCTCTTTTTCTTCCCGTTCTTATCAAGCTCTTCATATATTACTTTGGTAATTTTACCATTCTCATATGTTACCGATACCTGTGCCTTCCATCCATGCGAATCAAAATCCTTCTCTATCGCTGTATAAGTATCATTCATAGGCAGTATTGTCTCTGATGTATCGCCCTTGGCAGCTTTCGCAAGCAGCGCCGTCGCTAAAGCCTTGAAATTATTTGAAGAACTGGTTGCGCCCGAAACCGCCTGAACTCCTTCTCCGTTCTGAGCCTTTACCAGACTTGCATCCAATTTAGGGCTGTACTCGGCCGGATTTGTTCCGTTTTGTGCCTTCATCGCCTTGTTATATGCTTCATCCTTTGTCTTTAATTGTCCATCCGGGTTTACATAATCAAAGTTGACTTTAACGACCTTTTTATCCTTGACTTCGACTTCAAGAAATGGTTTCCAACCATGGCCATCGATAAAATCAAACGACGCCTTGTATTTGCCATCCTGATAAGCGCCGGTACCGCCTCCCGATGTTGAATCCGATTGTTGAGTCTTCGTCTTGCCACAGCCAGTTGCAATAAACGCCACCATAATTAACGTTAATACAACGGACATTGCCTTTTTCATAATATTCCTCCTAGAAATATTTGACTTTTCAACGTTTATTTTATAACAAACTGTAAATAAATTCAATAAATATTTGACTAATATTCCAATTCACAATTTAAAATCAGGCATAAATAGGATTATGTTATTTTGAACAACGAATGAGCATTATGAAA
>JASEJN010000062.1 GCA_030016385.1 Clostridiales bacterium
TTGCTGGGGTTTTTCATTCGCAATTTTTACCAGTAAAAAAGCTAGCACAACGAGTAAATTCAATACTAGAGAACGGGTGTATATATATCTATTTCAAATATAAAGTATGCACCCTGGGAGAACAGCCATGACGGAGAAAATATTTGACAGCGTTTTTTTAAAAAAGATACAATCCATTGTTATAAACACAAGGATGCCTCTTTTAGAAGGAGGATCAGGAAACCGAAAATCAAAGGCAAAAGGCAACTCTGTGGAATTCTCGGACTTTAAAGAATACACACCCGGAGATGATTTTAGAAGAATAGACTGGAATGCCTACGGAAGATCCGACAGACTCTATATAAGGCTCTCCATGGAGGAGAGGGAAGCTATGTTTAACATATTTATAGACGCCAGCAAATCGATGGCTTTTGGTGGGAAGGATATATTATCTCTTAAAATAGCAGCAGTTTTATCCTGCATAGGATTAAACAGCTTGGACAGAGTGTGCATAAATGCAATGAACGGAAAAGAAATATATTCATCTCAGAATGTGGCAGGTAATGCTGCATTCGGAAAGTGCATAAATTTCCTGGAGAATATATCTTTTTCTGGAGGCACGGATATTGGAAGCTGTGTAAAGGGAAAAGATTTTCCAAGAAAAGGTATCTCAATAATCATCTCAGACTTTTTTACGTCTGCAGGGATACAGGATGCTGTCAAATACTTGATGTATAAAAGGCAGGAAGTGATGCTGGTGCATGTGCTCTCAGACGAGGAACTAACCCCGAACCTCGAGGGGTGTATAAAACTTTTAGACAGTGAAACAGGTTGTGTAAAAGAGGTTATAATTTCCAGCCTTCTTTTAAAAAAGTATTCAGAAAAGCTTAAAAACTTTATAAACGAAATCAAAGAATGCTGTGCCAAAACCGGTGCTTCCTATGTTCTGGTATCCGGCGGCGAACCCATTGAAAAAGTTATACTGCATGACTTCAAGAATTCAGGAATTATAATATGAGGTGGTCTCATGAGTTTTTCTTCTCCTTTTAGCTTTATTTTTTTAATATCCATACCAGCGATAATTTTGATGTATATATTAAGGCAAAAATTCGAAGAGAGGGAAGTTTCGAGCATATACCTGTGGGAACAGGTGCTAAAGGATACAGAGGCAAATACCCCATGGCAGAAACTGAAGAAAAATTTGCTTCTTTTTCTTCAAATATTATGTGCGGTATTAATAGTGCTGTGCCTTGCAGGACCGCGTATATTTTATAGGGGAAGCGGCAAAAACCTGATAGTTGTAATAGATACAACGGGCAGCATGGATACAAAATATGGAGAAACCACAAGGCTCGGTGCGGCCATTAAGAAAGCGGAAGGCGATATAAAAAAGGGCGGTGGGAAATTTACACTCATATCCTGCGGTGCCAATCCGGAGATCATAATAAACTCAGCGGATAAAAATGAGGCCATCTCAAAACTAAAAAAAATAAAACCAACAAATTCGAGAGGAGAAATAAAAGATGCCCTTTCTCTTGTAAAAGCCTTGGAGAGCCGAGATAATGAATCAAGCGCGATATTCTATACGGATGAAGAAGCCGACCTTTCCGATATAAATGGGGAGATTTCATATTTTGGAGGGGAATCAAACAATGTAAGCCTTGACTACATATCGTTTAGCATTCAGGATAACAGCCTTAAGGTAATGGTCAGGGTCACAAACAGGACAAGGGAGGATTTACATAGGGATATATCGCTCTATGCAGATGGAAGACTTGTAGATGTTAGGGAGATTGAAATAAGTGCAAACAGCAGCAAGACGATATATTTTGACGGAGCTTCAAAGGATGCATTATCCCTTATGGCAGAGATAACGGAAAAAGATGACCTTATGGAGGATAACACCATATATGAAGTAGTAAACGGATATGAGAAGAAAAAGGCCCTTCTTCTTACGAATGGAAATATTTTTATAGAAAAAGCCATTTCTCTATTTTCCAATATTGACTTGTACAAAACTTCGGACGAGGATGATGTTACAGGAAAATATGACTTGTATATATTTGATGGGGCAGTTCCTAAAGAAATGCCCAAGGAAGGCAGTATAGTGTTTATAAATCCTCCGGATGGAAATGGTATCATAAATATAAAAGGCAGTAGTAAAGGCGGAAGGGCATATATTGAAAAAAATGTTGTAACAAGATATATAGAAGATGCTTCATTCAACATATTATCAATGAAATTGATGGATGTTCCATACTGGGGAAACAGCCTTATAAAGGTCGATGACAGTACAGCAGCTGTGGCAGGGGAATATAGAGGCAGAAAAATATGTGCCTTATCGTTTGATCTTCATAATAGTGATTTTCCATTATCCACAGAATATCCGATATTTATGTACAATATAATCTCATATCTGCTGGACTTGGGCCATAACAGTCAACCATCGATTTTCTGCGGCGATAACATGGACATAAGCCCTGCGGCAGATGTAGAAGCCGGGAATATAAAGCTTCCCTCAGGGAAAGAAGAAAACATCATAATAAGTTTTCCGGCAACATCCTTTGGCAATACATATGAGAACGGCATATACACCCTGTTACAGAAGAGCAGAGATAAGGAAATAAAAAGCAGTTTTGCAGTGAACTTTCCAAGCGAGTATGAATCTGTACAGAAAAATACGGCTAAAACTTCTGAAAACTCATTAATATCAAGAAGTAAAAGCTATGGCGAAGATATGGAGCTTCCTCTTTTGATCATGCTTTTATTTTTGCTTTGTGCAGAGTGGGTGGTGTATGTGCATGGCTATTAAATTTTTAAGACCCTATTTTTTGCTGCTTATACCTGTATTATTTCTATTTGTGTTCTATAGTTCGAAGAAACTTAAGAACATGTATGGTATAAAGAAAAAAATGATATTGGTTATAAGATGTGTACTTATGATACTTTTATGTCTTGCCTTATCCGGCGTCAGCATAAGATGGAAAGCCAGAACCACGGCCACAATATTTGCTATGGATTGTTCCGATAGTATGGCGGATAACAGACAAATGGCGGAGGATTTTTTAAAGGGTGCCTTAAGCAAAAAGCCTTCAGGCGATCTGACAGGTATAATATCCTTTGCAGATGATTCAAGCATAGAATCGTTCCTCTCTAAAAATCCAATTCTACCAAAGTTTGGGGAAGGACTCCAAAGTGGAAATACAAGCATAGAGCGTGCCGTTGCATCTTGTATATCCATGCTTCCTCACGGAGATAAAAAGAGGATAGTGCTGCTTACGGACGGTGAAGAGAATGCGGGAAATTCTCTTAAGATGGCTTCATCTCTGATAGGAAGCGGCGTAGATCTTAAGGTATATAAAATAGACAGAAATCTAAAAAATGAAGCTGCTGTAGAATCGGTAGTGGTTCCGAAGACATTAAACATTGGAGATAAGTTTAATGCCGTCGTGAATATTACAAGCACTGAAAAGTGCAGTGCAAAGCTGACTTTATATAGCGGTAGTGAAAAGGCATTTGAAAAGGATGTGGTCCTTGAGAAGGGTAATAATAGATTTGTGTTTAAGGATACCGCCGACGAAGGAGGGTTTAGAAGTTATAGGGCAATAATTGAGCCTCAGCTGGATACTATGTCCCAGAATAATGAGGCTTCTACATTTACAGATGTTAAAGATAAACCAAGGGTGCTCGTAATAGAAGATGCAGATGGTGAAGCAGATGAAGTTATAAAAATGCTTGAATTTTCAGGTATGGACTACAGGCTGGTCTCTGCTTCTTCTGCTCCAGGCAGTATATCGGATATGATATGTTATAAGACAATTATAACTTGTAATGTTTCCGCAGAAAATCTAAAGGATGATTTTTTAAACTCCATTGAATCATATGTCAAGGATTTTGGCGGGGGTTTCATTGCCACAGGAGGTGAAAATTCTTTTGCTCTTGGCGGGTATTATAAAACGCCGATTGAAAAAGTGCTTCCTGTAAATATGGAGATGAAAGGTAAAAAAGAAGTTCCGGCAATATCCATCATGCTTGTTATAGACAAATCTGGGAGCATGAGGGATGGGAGCGGGGGCATTACGAAAGTGGATATTGCCAAAGAGGCGGCTTGCAGGGTTTTGGATTCACTGCGTCAGGGCAAGGATGAGATAGGCGTAATAGCATTTAACGATACTGCATTTAAGGTAGTCGAGAGTAAAAAGGTAGATGATGTTGATAAAATAAAGGATGATATAGGCACTATAAGGGCCGATGGAGGTACGAGCATAATTCCAGCCCTTGAAGAAGGATATGACACTCTTAAAAAGAGCAGTGCCGTAATAAAACATATAATACTTCTTACAGACGGCCAGGCTGAAGATAGCGGATATGAAAATTTATTGGAAAATATAAATAAGGATAACATAACAGTATCTACGGTAGCTGTTGGAAGGGATTCAGATAGGAAATTGCTGCAGGAAATATCAAAAACTACAGGGGGAAGGAATTATTATACCGATGAATTTGCGAACATACCGAGAATCTTTGCAAAAGAGATTTTCTTAGCCTCCGGATCATATTTAAATAACAGGGAATTCACTCCAAACGTAGTTTGTAACCACAGTATACTGTCAGGTATAGCTGAAAAAGGGCTGCCAAAACTTTTAGGGTATATAGGTGCAAGCCCAAAAGATACTTCAAGAGTGCTCCTTACAAGTGATCAGGATGACCCGATACTTACTATATGGCAGTATGGACTTGGGCGTTCCGTAGCATGGAACTCAGACATAACCGGCAAGTGGAGTGCAAATTATGTATCTTGGGATAAAAATTTAAAGCTCTGGCAAAATATAATAAACTGGACAATACAAGACTATGGGATAGATGATGCATCTCTCGAGGCCGTATCAGAGGGGAGTTTGGGGAATATTACATTTTCAGGCGGCAGTGAAGGAGAAGAAATTGAGACAATAGCAACCGTAATATCACCGTCCGGTGAAAAAAGGAATGTAAAATTGAATCCTGTAGCCCCCGGACAGTATGGGGGCAGCTTTGATATAAAAGATACGGGCAACTTCATGGTGAATGTGAAGCAGATGAAAAATGGAGAAATCGTAAAATCTGCCGCTACGGGACTTTCAGTACAGTATTCTTCAGAGTACAGTATGAAAAGGGATAGTAGTGTTCTTGACAGATTGGTCAGGGAAACGGGAGGAAGATATATAAAAAAACCAGATGAAGTATATAAAGGCAGGATAAAGGATATTACAGGATGGACGGATCTAACATATGTGCTTCTTATGTTATTGCTTTTCTTATTTTTGATGGATATAGCTGTCAGACGATTGAATTTTCCTGTAGATAAAATTGAAGCCTTTATACTGAATTTGAGGGCAAAAGCCGGAAACTATAAGAAGCGTGTTAAGCCATTAACTGTGAAAAAGGAAGATAAAAGAAGAGAGCACGAACCGAACGTGAATAGCAGCGAGAAAAAAGGCAAGGATAAAAATAAGGATATTCCAAGGGAGAACATAGATGTCGGCAGGCTTTTGAAGGCGAGAGATGAAAAATATAAGAATATGCATCTTTTTTAATCTTGATACAGTTGTATATATCTGGTATATTATATATAAAGGGATATTTTAAACTTTTATTGAAATAAATATGGATTGTTGGAGTTTGTATAAAATTGATAATGGAGGTGGTAAGGTTGAAACTTGTTTTATCAATAATACATGATGAAGATGCCTACAGGGTTATGGAAAAGTTAAACAGCAAGGGGTTCAGCAATACAAAGCTTTGCTCCTCAGGCGGTTTTTTGAGGGCCGGAAATACGACGCTTCTTTGCGGCGTAAAGGATGAAGATCTGGATAGCGTTATAGAGATAATCAAAGGCGAGTCGCAGAGCAGAAAAAAGGCGACAAATAAGAATACGCAGGCAGGGACTAAGTTGCCCAAAGAAGTAGTTGTCGGCGGAGCTACCGTTTTTGTTATGGATGTCGAAAGGTTTGAAAAGTTATGACAGTTCAGGAAGTGGAGCAGATGAAACTCATAATTGCTGTGGTAAATAACGCCGATAGCAAAAATATAATAGATGAACTCAATGAAAAGGGCTTTAAGGTCACAAAATTTTGCTCTTCAGGCGGATTTTTAAAAGTCGGAAATACTACATTGCTTACAGGTGTAAGAAAAAGTAAAGTGGATGAAGCCATAAATATAATAAAAAGAAACTCGACATATAAGAGCTACCATATAGATTACAGGAAAGAAGCATTTTTAACAGATGGCTATGCGGCATGGCATTCATATAGTATGGATGAAGACAACCTGCTTCAGGATGATATGCCTGCAAGCTGGGTCGGGGATAAAACCAGCGGCACAGTTATCTTTGTAATCAACATAAAAAGGTATGAAAAGGTTATCAATCTTCTTGATAATTAAGTTATGCCCCGTTTTTTACCCGGGGCATTATTTTACATAGTTCAATATTCTATCGAGTATTCCATCTCTCTCAAGATCAATTTTTTTAAAGTCCATTGAAGGTATATAATATCTCTCCATAGCATCATGAGCCGTTTTTGCCATATATAAATGTTCTATGGCCTTTGCAATAAGGGCATAAAACCTTTTTTTCGCATCTTCCATGTCCTCTTTATATTCGTTTATCAGTTCTCCTTTTATGCATACGTTTAAATTTATTCTATCTTCAATTCTTAAACCATCGACTTTTTGTACATTATAGTGTAGCGGCTTTGATGTATTAAGAATTACCGTATTTATATCTTTGATAATGACCATGTCTATATATTCAGGTTCAAATGGACAGTGAAACAATTCTGCCGATAGGCCGCGCTTTTCAGCATCCTGTGCGATCATCGCGATCATTTCCTTGACGCCGCTTCCCGGTTCTCCTTCAACGGCATAGCTTTTCATGCCGGCGTTGATGAGAGTGTCTATATAATTTTTAAGTCCCTGAGGAGTTATCGCTGAAGCAAAGAGATGCCTGTAACATGGTTTGCTTTCAAAATTATATCCTGCAGTATTAAATACATTGTCCTCAAGTGTTTTCAACAATTCATTATATCTTGTGCTGTCGATAATCTCTTTTATATAGCTTTTCCATTCATCATATGCGACTTTTGCTTCTTTTAAGAGACTGTAGGATATGTTAAAAAGTCTTGATGTTCGCTTGTTTATGTTGATTATTTCACTTTTTGCCGCTTCTAGCTTAGACACATTCCAATATTTGCCAAGATTGATTATTTCATCAACAGCCCCGGGATTTACAGGATCTACTATGTGGGGGGACGTACCGTCAACCAATGCAACTTTAATTTCCGGTATTACTATGCCATCCAATGAATTGTTGTCTGAGGAACACTGCAGGTACTCGACATCATATCCACGCATGAGCATTTGTGCCGCAATTTTTTTCATAAAGGTAGATTTGCCGATTCCGGGACCCCCTTTAATAATAAATATCCTGTTAGCCTCTTCCTGTGGCAGTATATTGTTATAATAAAATGAGTAAAATCCACGGCTGGTGTTACCTCCCAGAAAGACTTTCCTTATTTTGCCTATATTTGACATATAAATACCTCCCGAAGAAGATTTGTTTAGAATTGCTGTGAAAATGCTTGCCATAAAGGTATATGCAGATTAAAAGAATATTATTCCAATAGATGAGCTTTAAGCTTTGGAAGTTCTACAAAGAAGGTTATTTGAGCCATTATTGCGTCTATGGAGATATGCAAAAATAATAGGGCTGTCTCAAAATAAGTTTTATATACAATAATCATTTGCCAGGAAGAGAGAATACACAAAAATATTTACACTCCCGAAAATTGCATGTAGTTCTGGAAAGATTGGTTAGTTTATATCATACTTAGGAGGTGTACTATACATAGGATTCTAGTATAGTACACCTATTATCACAGTTCAGTTATTAAGACAGGCTCTTTTGCCTTTGAAATTCTTCTTTTACTTCCGATAAAAGATTCTTATCAGTTATTAAATCGTATCCGGTAAGTGCCATTGCGCATGCGGCTTTTATTATGTTTTCACCTGCAAGTTTCTCTACGGTAGCCTGCGCGAACTCCCTCGTATGGCCTGCTATACCTTCTCTGCATATTTTTATATACGGATGTATCGATGGGACAACGTGGCTTACATTCCCCATATCGATTGAACCCATACTTCTGTCGGAACCCTTTATGTCTGTTACGCCGCATTCTTTTAAATTACGGGTGAAAATAGCGGATAGGGAATTGTTTGTAATCATGTTATCATAGGATAGTTCATAATTCCTGATTTCAATTTTCGCTCCAACTGCCATTGCAGCGGCCCTTGCGCAGTTTTTGACTTTTTCAACAACTTCATTTAGGTAAGACCTGTCCAGGGCTCTTACATAAAATCTTGCGACTGCCCTTTCGGGAACAATGTTTGCTGCAACTCCACCTTCGGCTATTATGCCGTGTATTCTGACATCGGATTTAACATGTTGCCTGAGTGCATTTATCATGTTAAATGTTTCAATGCATGCGTTCAATGCATTTATTCCATTTTCGGGGTTTGCCGCTGCGTGAGCCGGTTTGCCTATAAATGTAAATTCAATTGCATCGATTGCAAGGGATGTACCACTCTGATGTGTCGAATCAGAAGGATGTACAATAATAGCCGCATCTATGTCTTTAAAGGCTCCCTTTTCTACCATCGTAACTTTTGCTCCGCTTGTCTCTTCGGCAGGGGTGCCGAATACGACTACTTTTCCGCCTATTCCATTTATCACTTTGCTGAGGCCAACTGCCGCTCCCAATCCCATCGTAGCGATAAGATTGTGGCCGCAGCCATGGCCGATGCCCGGGAGGGCATCATATTCACACAGATATGCAATGGAAGGGGAACCGCTTCCGAAGGTAGCCTTAAATTCAGTGCCAAGGCCTATAAAATTTTTTTCTACGCTAAAGCCATACTTCCCGAGGGTCTTTGTAAGTATATCCTGAGCTTTAAATTCTTTGAAGCCTGTTTCCGGATTTTCATATATATACTTGCTTATCCCGATAAGTTCATCTTTCATAAGCTTTATAAAATCTGAGACTTCCTGTTTCACTAAAATCAACTCCTTTTATGTTTATATCTTCAATTCGCAATATAGGCTTATGTTATTTTGAACACTCATTCGCCAGATTCAAGTTTTATAAGTTCTAAGGCCTGCAACCTTAAGAATTCAAGAGCTTTTGAAACTCGCGTTGCTCAGACAATCAAAAGCTCTAAGGATTCTTAAGCGGCAGCAAAGCCAAGAACTTATCAAAACTTTCATAATGCTCATTCGTTGTTCAAAATAATATAATTCCATTTATGGCTGATTTCAAATTACAAATTGAAGATGCTGTTTATATTGTATATAAATATATGCAAAAAATAAATATATACAGGCTCATTTGGACACAAAAATGAATAAAATAATATTAACGGTCAATAATTTTGATAAAATATAATCCAGGGCTGGTGATTTAATGTCCGTTTCTAAAAGATGCTTCATATGCAATAAGTATTCCGACAATGGTATAACGCTCTTGGGGAAATTCATATGTGGCGAATGTGAGCAAACTCTGGTAAATACAGATATGAGCAGTGAAATATATGATAAATATAAAGAATTAATTAAAGAAATATATAAATCAAAAGCTGTAAAATAAGAAAAAAGAGAATATAACCAAAACGATAAAAAACCTATACTGATTTCCCGTATAGGTTTTTTTGTACATATTCAAGTCAATTTTGGAAATATTAAAGGAAATAGAAACCTTTTGTAGAATATAAAACTATATAAACAGGAGGAATAAAATTGATAAACAGAACGCCGCTTTACGATGGACTTGTAAATTATATGAATGAAAAAAATGTTTCTTTTCATATGCCGGGGCATAAAAACGGGAGAGGGATATTAAAGATTAAAGAAAAACCGGATTTCAAGGATAACCTTATTTTTATCGATCAAACGGAAGTACCGGGTCTTGATAACCTGCATGCTCCCGAGGGAATAATAAAAGAGGCACAGGAATATGCCGCAAGGGCATTCAGATCCGACTATACTTATTTTCTGGTAAATGGAACAACATGCGGAGTATATTCCATGATACTTGGAGTAACGAACGACAAAGACAAGATAATAGTGCCGAGAAACAGCCACAGGTCTGTCGCAGGAGCATTGATAATAGGAGGGTTGTGGCCTGTATATTATCAACCTGATGTTGATTTGGAAAAAGGAATAGCCGTTTCTGTTTCTTGTAAAGCAATTGAAAAGGCTATCAAAGAAAATCCCGATGCGAAAGCGGTGCTTGTCACAAATCCTACATTTTACGGGACATGTTCGGATATTGAAGCCATAGCTGAGCTTGTTCATAAAAATAACATGGTTCTTTTAGTAGATGAAGCTCATGGAGCCCATCTTCCATTTAATAGAAAACTCCCCATATGCGCGATGGATGCCGGCGCGGATGTAGCGGTAGAAAGCATTCATAAGACTCTTTCCTCATTTACCCAAAGTTCTATGCTGCACATAAGAAAGGGCAGGGTGGATGTTGAAAAGATAGAATTTATGCTGAGGCTTACACAGACAACGAGTCCGTCATATCTTCTTATGGCAAGCCTCGATCTTGCAAGATATCAAATGGAAGAACACGGCAGTGAGCTTTTGGATAATTTGCTCGATATGGTACAAAGTTTCAGGGAAAGGGTAAATAGTATTCCTGATATTTATTGCTTTGGGAAGGAAATAATAGGTCAATATAATATAACGGATGTCGATCTTACGAAGGTTACAATTAATTTTAAAAATTTCGGAATAGCAGGAACTAGGATTGCTCGAATCCTAAGAAATGAATATAAGATCCAGGTAGAATTGAGCGATCTATATAATATACTCGCAATAGGTACCATAGCAGATGAGAGGGAAGATTACGACAGATTATATAATGCGATACTCGATATATCAAAAAAACATAGCAGCGAGAGAAAAGTCAAAAGTATACCGCAGTTAGAATGGAAAATGCCTTATCAGGCCTTGAGCCCGAGAGAAGCTGTATACGAACCGATGGAGATGATAGATTTCAAACACAGCGAGGGAAGGATAAGCGCTGATATTATTGCTCCATATCCCCCTGGAATTCCGGTTATTTTACCGGGGGAGATTATCACAAGCGATATTATTGAAAATTTATTGACAGTAAAGGAAGCAGGCATAAAGATAAACGGCCCGCGGGATCAGAAGCTTGAAAAGGTTGCTGTAATAAAATAAGGAGAGCATAAGATGAAAAGAGGATATTTTATAACGATGGAAGGGCCCGATGGGTCGGGGAAAAGCACTCAGATTGAGATGCTGAAGGCTTATTTTATCGACAAGGGATATGAGGTTATTGTAACCCGGGAACCTGGAGGTACAATGATAAGTGAAAAGATAAGGAAGATAATACTTGATACTGAAAATACCGGCATGTGCCCTGTGACCGAGGCCCTTTTATATGCGGCATCGAGGGCACAGCTTGTCTTTGAAGTTATCAAACCGGCAATATCGAAGGGGAAGATAGTCATATGCGATAGGTATATCGATTCGTCCATAGTATACCAAGGGATAGGAAGAGGACTTGGAGCGGATATGGTAATGTCGATCAATACTCCTGCCATACAAAATATAATGCCGGATATAACATTTTTATTTGATATAGACCCGCAGGTGGCCTTGAATAGAAAAATTAATACTTCAAAAGCAGACAGGCTTGAACTTGAAGATATAAAATTTCATAAAATAGTATATAATGGATATAGGGAGATAGCAAAAAATAATAAAAGGATAAAAATAATAAATGCCGACAGGGATGTTTATGCGATTAATAAAGATATAATAAATTGTATAAAAGAGCACTTAAAATCATGATAAATACAGGGGGCGATCGTAATGAAATTGGTGATTGCAATTGTACAGGATGACGATTCCGCTAACGTTTTAAGCAAGCTTACAAAAGAAGGATTCAGGGTAACAAAGCTTGCGACTACAGGCGGCTTTTTAAGGGCAGGCAATACTACATTGCTTATAGGTGTTGACCAGGACAAAGTAGACAGTGTAATTGAGATAATTAAAAATTTGTGCGAAACCAGAAAACAGGTTATTACATCTACATCACCCGTTGCAGGGACTACCGGCATATATGTTCCTTACCCAATTGAAGTTTCGGTAGGAGGGGCGACGGTCTTTGTAGTCGATGTCGATAAATTTATAAAAATATGACGTAAGGCTTATAATATGTATCTGATATGAATCAGGCTGCTGACATTTTATGTATGTCAGCAGCCTTTCAAGTTTATATAAAATAACCGCTGCCCTGTTCATAATTATTCCTTTATCGCTCCAATCATTACACCCTTTGTAAAATATTTTTGAAGGAAAGGATAAACAGCCAGTATCGGAACAGTAGATACAACAATTAAGGCATATTTTATTAAATTAGCCAATTGGGATGCTTCGTCTAAACCAACACTGCCTGTCATACTGTCTGACTGATTAGCTAAAAGTATATTATGGAGTACTAATTGAAGCGGATACTTCGAAGGAGTTCGTAAATAGATGGATGCACTGAACCACGAATTCCAATGCCCAACACCGTAATATAATACCAGGACAGCAAGTGTAGCCTTGCTCAATGGGACCATAATCTTCCACATTATTTTATAATGAGAGGCTCCGTCAATTCTGGCCGCTTCAATTAGACTATCAGGGATAGCATCAAATGCCGTCCTCAAAATAATTATGTTAATTGTGCTGACCGCTCCCGGTAAGATTAATGACCATATTGAATCGAGCAGATGTAATTCCCTGATATTTAAATAACTTGGAATCATACCGCCGCTAAAATACATGGTAAATATTATAAAGATCATGATATATTTTTTAAACATAACCCTTTTCAAAGATAAAAAGTAAGCACCTATAATTGTCATTACTATATTAATTGATACCCCAACTGCCAGAATAAATAGTGTATTGAGATAGCCACTGCCAACCATGGGATTCTTAAATACAAGCTCATATGCAGAAAAGGTAATTTTACCTACCGGTGCAATCAAAAGGCCGGTGTATTTCTGCAACTCTCCAGGATCGCTGAATGATGCGACTACTACGAAATAAAAAGGGTATAAAGTAATTACTGCTACAAGGCTTAAAAATATATAATTGAAAAAAGTAAAGATTCCATATCCGCTAAAATATTGTTTTATATTTCCTCCGGACATTTTTTTATTTATGCTTTTCACATTACAGCCTCCATCATTTAACTTTAATTCGGTACATTTTGCCAAACTCAAATTTAAAATCTTTAATATAAGCTGATATTGCTTATTTTTTTGCTTAACTTATTAAATACAATAACC
This sequence comes from Clostridiales bacterium, assembly GCA_030016385.1. Lineage (NCBI taxonomy): Bacteria > Bacillati > Bacillota > Clostridia > Eubacteriales > Clostridiales bacterium. The sequence goes on from JASEJN010000062.1 coordinate 13,384, forward strand.
AGAATGAAATTAATTATGGAGTTAAACAGGCCGACTGCTGCACTAAAACTCCAATTGCTCTCCAGCAAACCTTTGCGGTATACAAAAGTTGATATAACATCTGAAGTACTATAAATTCCCGGATTGTACAACAAAATAATCTTCTCATATCCCACATTCATAATGCCGCCAATTCGTAGAATTAGCAGAATAACAACAGTAACCATGATTCCCGGTATTGTAACATGAAGCGTTTGTTTCCAACGGTTAGCTCCATCTATTTGGGCAGCTTCATAAAGAGCCGGATTTATTCCTGATATGGCAGCTAGGTAGATAATGGTATCCCATCCAACATTTTGCCATATGTCTGAGATAATATAAATAGGAACAAATAAACCCGGCTGTTTAAGCATGGATCCTCCATGGTATCCAAATAGCGAGCATATATAAGTTACAATTCCGTCGCTTGATGTAAACATTAGTGATTACGGCATATCCACCTGTTACCGGGAACTCATAGTATCCGCACATTGGCTTGTCCCCTTTATTAGCTACTAATGAAGATATTCCGGCTACGCTGAATTGTTTACCTTTCATTGTTTTCATAAGGTTGCCAATTCCTCCACCAAGGGCTCCGACCATTACACCAGACTTTCCATTCATCATATTTGCATTTTGTGTATCATTATTCAATGTTGAATAGTTTGGATCCAAAAGTTTTTCTTTATATAATTTGTTTAGGTACTCCAGAGCTTGTTTATATTCGGGTTGTGCAAAGCCAAAATATACTTTACCATCTTTTTGATATGAACTTGACTTTGGAAAACCAAATGGGGAAGTAATCATTCCATTGCTAAGTAACTGGCCTACCCAGAAGCTCGTTATAGAGAATGGAACTTGTAGCACCTTTCTTTTCTTTGAACTGTTTCAGCATCTGGTAAAAGTCTTCTGTTGTTTGAGGCAGGTCTATTCCAAGTTCCTTGCACCAATCATCACGGATGATAATGCCTGTTCCGCTTCGCTGATTTTTATCTTTTGTTTTTCCCTTGATAAATGGGAACCCTATATAATCTCCATTTGATGTCATATCACCCTTTAAAAAATCCTTGTCGCTGTTTAATACTTTTAGTAAATCTGGAGCATTGCTTTTAATAAGGTCATTTATAGGATATATGATTCCGTCGGTAATTGCTTTCTGGGCTCCGCCTGGATAGTTTGTAAATTGATAAGAAATAATATCCGGCAGTTGCCCCGAAGCAAACAGAAGGTTAAATGCATTACTGTCCGACATAGTCTGAAATTCCAGAGTTATACCTGTTTCTTTCTGTAATTCCTTTCCATAAGGAGTATCACCTAAACTTTTGAAGCTTGAAGCAACCTGACTTTCGTACCCAGTGGCAATTGACAGTTTTTCTTTTGTTTTAAGAGGGTAAGTAATTGCCTTACCTTCGGATGCCGAGCCGGCATTTGCCCCGTCGTCCGTACTGGCTGATTTTTTCTTTGTTCCGCATGCTGTCAATGACGTTATTATCATTGACATAGCGACCATTAGTACAGCTACTCTGCGCCATGTTTTCTTTTCCTTCATGATAAAGATTCCTCCATAATAATTTTTTATTACATGTCTCCCTGCAGGAATTCGCCATTGATGAATGGCAGTTGCCTACATGGATCTATAAGTAACACTTAATTTATACTTTATTTTCCGGAACACGTACAGCACCACTATGTCACAACCATAAACCAAAATGGTACTTTTTTTGATTTTTTCACTTTCTGTCCTATTCACTCTCACTTATTGTCCTTATTATTTATTATGAATTTTCAGTATATATGTTATTATAGTATTATGTTTTATCATGAATGCTGCTTCAGATGCTGGGGATTTATCTTTGCACAGTTCTATAATAATCTTGTTAGTTTATATGCGATATTTTATGGCCGGCAACCTGCTTGATTGACATTTATATATACTTTCGCGGGAGGTATATTCATGTTGAGATTTTATAATAAAATAAAAGAAAGAGTGTCTAAAAGCGTGATTATTACTTGGCTTGTTTCCTATGTTCTCATATTGTTGATTCCGGCTTTTTCATCAATGTTTCAATTTTTATATACAAATGCATTTGTTGTCAACCAGGTTAATCAATCAAACGAACAATTATTATCTAATATCCAGCATAATATCGATAGCATATTTGATACGCTTATCAGTTCCAATACTACCAGTTTATATAATGAACATTTTCAAAGACTACTTAACTTGAATAGCAATGAATCGGAATTCAGATATGAACTAAAGACATTTGTAAATAATCTGTACACATACAAACAGGTAAATCCAATGGTTGATATCACGATTTATATGCCCGAGGGTAATTATCTTATAAATTCCAGTACAGCAAACCATATTTCATATATTTATGGGGACCTTAAATCAAAAGATAATTCTATTACCGAAGAAGAATGGATAGATAAATTGAAAAATACGTACAGAGACTCTTATGTTATTTCCCCATATATGAGTTACGAGGATTTCGGTAAAGACTCTATGGTATTTGTCCGCTCGGTTTTATCAGGCTCCAGATTGATTGCTAATATCTTTGTGTCTATTCCGAGTGGTTACATTGAGAGCATATCGGGTATTTCCTCAGGAAGTTTCCTGATTTTTAATGAGGATGAAGAAGTAATTGAATCCTTTCATGGCAATAATATACCGAAAGGTACTCATTTTCACGGGAATAATGGCAGAGAAACAGTGTATGTAGGAGCTAAGCCATATATTCTTTCTTATGTTAAATCAAATAAAACAGATTTGTATTATGCGGACTTAATCCCGAAGCATGATTTTTGGCAGAAGGCAAATTATGTAAAAGTATCTGCATTAACAAGTATAATTATCGCATTAATAGTTGGTGGAGCCTTAATCTGCTGGTTATTAAGACGCAATTACAAACCTGTGCATAATGTTATAAACTTGATTCCCCAAGATAAAAATGCTTTATCAAAAAATGAATTTGACGTTATTGGAAATGCATATGTCCAGTTATTTAAGGAAAACACCACCATGAGGGCTAATTTATCTAAGCAATATGAACGTTCCCGTGAAATATATCTTTTATCAAAGCTTAAGAATATTGATGCTCATTTAGCGGACGAAGATTCTATGGAATATTTTCAGTTGGATTTTAAAAATAAGCAGTTTGCTCTCGCAGCATTTTATCGTAATTATACGGAAAAGGATATTAAAAATTTCAATAATGATTTTATGGCCTACAACAATTTTATATCTTATACTGTAAACAATACATTTTCAGAATTAATAGATAACAAGTTCAAATATTATCAGTTGCATGACAATGAGTTAATCATTTATATGTTTATTTTAAATAAAAATGAATCGCTGCCATGGGAGAAGGAATGTTCCGAGAAACTAAAACAGTTATATCATTTATTGCAAAAAAAATATGATCTGTCTTTTTATATAACTTTAGGAGAAGTCTGCGGTAATTTCAATAATATCAGTAACTATTATAATGATATTATTGAAGCCCAGGAATACAATTGTATGATTCATAAAGATGGCGGAGTTGTGATGGTAGGGGATATACAAGAACCTAATCATCATAAAAATAAAATAAAAGGCAAATATGAAAAGCTATTAAAGGATGCGATTTTGTTAAGCAATTATCGCCAGGCGGCATCAATCACTGATAGGATATTCAACGAATTAAATGAAGATGATAGCTTCAATTTTAAAAAATTTTATATCTATCATTTAGTATATACTATAATCGATTCTTATGAGGACAAATCCTCTGTAAACATATACAGCGGTAGCTTTCAAGCTCTCATTGAGAATATAACACTTTGCTCCAATACAAGGGTATTGAAAAAAGCTTTTCTAAATATTATAATGGCGCTTTGTGGAATATCGCAGGAAAAATATGATGAAAAAGCACAGACCATTACAAACAGGGTAAAGAGTTATATTAACCGAAATTATATGGATTTTAATTTATGCATTGCTTCAATTGCGGATGTGGTGAACCTCAATCCTAAATATTTATCCCGCTTATTCAAACAGGAAAATGAGGACAGTCTCTTGGACTACATAAATCTTGTAAGAATTCAAAAAGCCAAGCAAATTTTGGCTTCCCAGGATGTGGCATTTGAGGATTTGGCAAGAATGGTAGGCTATACAAATGTCCGGACTTTTCGCAGGGCGTTCTCTAAAATCGAGGGGACTACGCCTAGCCAGTATAAAAAGTCAGAGAAAAATAAACCAGGTACCTAAAAAGGATGGAAGCATACAATAAATTATGCAATCAAATCCTTAATGTGCCAATCGAACAATACGGCGCGGGACTTAAATTGGTAAAATTTCAAAGTAAGTTCCACTTTCCTAAAGTAAATTCCATCTAAAGGCATTCAATCTTAAAATTCAGAAGGATAAGCTGACTTATTTACACTTTTCTGGTACAATAATAGGGCAGATTCGAGATGAGTCTGCGAAAAAAAGGGTACAGGAACCAAAGAGTGAAATTCAGCTGTTTTTTTCTCAGAGTAAATTCCACTCCTCATTAAAGAAATATGAGGTTGGTATTCCGGTATCTTTTTGGGATATGGTAACAGAGAGTTAGCACATAGGCTTTGTCTTTGTTACCATTTCTTTATATAAGTCTTCTTCAAACCCAAGGGCATTTGGATAATCCATAATACCAGCACCATGGATTAGTAAAAACACTGTTTCCGTCTGATACCCAATTCCCGTTGCTGCGAACATGTTTTATCCATTAACAGAACGCTCCTTTGCGAAAATAGAGGGATTCAAGGTAACTTCATCAGCAGGTATCAGTGTACAGCCCAATTGTTTCAAAATATCTTTTCCATACAGAAAAGAAAATACTTCATAAGGGCACTTGTTTCCCAGGC
>JASEJN010000063.1 GCA_030016385.1 Clostridiales bacterium
GTGATAAGGTTTCTTTCAACCTATCGGCTCAACAGACATGTTGGGCGTACAAAAATGCCTGCCGTTTAAGACAGCAGGCATCTGAATATAAAAACTCACTTTTGTCTCTAACCGTTGGAGAACTCTTCCTTTCAAACATAACTCTTTACTACTGACTCTACTAATCAATTACTTTGCCGAAATGCTTTATTGTATTCCATAGCACCATCCCTTCCTATAGTCCGTAATTTCTAAACAAATGTCGTCATCCTAATGACCCTTGGTTTTCAAAACTTCATAGATGGAATTCAATAAATCTATCTCATGATCTTGAGTCAACTGCCAAATCATTGCCCCGCCCAAACCTTTCTCTTTGATATATTCTGCCTTTATTTTCATGGATTCCGGATCATCATATGTTATAAAATGTTTTGTTGAAGGGTTCCATAAATAAGGTACTTGTGCGCCCTTACTCCAATAACGAGTATATCCGTTATTTTCCGGATCTTCGCTTATTATTGATTTATAAGATACAGCACCTCCTGAAATAAATTCCTGGCGCAGGCCATTATTTTCAGCAGATACTACAGTATATTGGTAGCCATAAAATGGAACGCCCATAACCAATTTTTCCCTGGGTACCCCTGCCTCTAAGAAGATATTAACCGCTTTATCAACACTGTAAGTTTCTCCATTATCATCGTATAATGGAGCATTATAATCGGCTTTAGTTTCCCAGTTGCCATGAATATCATATGTCATAAGCTGAACATAATCTAAGTACTCATGGGATTTACCAATAGTTGTATTGTTAGCAAAACTGCTGTTTGCTCCGGCTGCAATGGAAAGGCTATAATGCTTTCCGTCCTTTGCTTCCTGAGCATCTAACTTTTCGCGAATCTTTTGAAGCATTAGCGGAAAGTTTTCTTTATCAGCAGGATTCCTAACCGTTCCCGGTCCACCTCCCGATACTGGATATTCCCAATCAAGGTCGACTCCGTCAAAGCCATATTGAAGAAGGAAATCAACTACGCTATCGGCAAATCTTGTTCTGTTTTCATCAGTAGACGCCATGGCTGAAAAATTTCCCGACCATCCCCATCCACCTACGGAGATTATAGTTTTAAGATGCGGGTATTTCTCTTTTAGCTGATTTAATTTAGCAAAGTTCTTGGGATCATTTACTTTATCGCCAAGCTTGATTGTATAAGTCTGACCATCAATATCTGCAAAGGCATAATTAATATGAGTCAATCTGCTTGCATCAGCGTCGTATAATATATTGTAATTGGCACCCCATCCTGCCAGATAAGCAATTACCATATACTGCGGCGGAGTCTTCGCAGGCTTCCACGGCTTTTCCGGCGGCTGCTCCTCAACATTATCCACAATAAATATAGCAGTAGTGGTTATAACTTGTCCTGATTTATCATAAGCAACAACTTTTATAATGCATTGCCCGTCTGGTGCCCAAACGGTATCCCAATTAAGAGAATAAGTCGAGCCTGAAATTTTAACTGAAGAAGCTGGGAACTTATAATATTCCGCTTCTGATGCAGCTACAGTTTTACTATAAAATTCAACTCTATCTATTCCTGCTTCACTGTTTGCATCTGCAGACAGCTTTACAACTCCTGAGTAAGTCCCTTCATTTCCTGCTACTCCAATCTTTCCTTCTCCTCTTATTGTAGAAATTGTTGGAAAATCTTTTAAACTGCTTGGATCCCTTGAGAGCTTAACACCTATAGTGTTATCATGAACTGAAATATTTCCGTCCATATCCTTCGACTTTACTCTAAACATATATACCTTCTCTTCGGTCAATCCCTCAACTTTATAGGAGGTATCCTTCGTAGTGCCTATCTGTCTTCCATCTTGATATATATAATATTCTACAACGTCTTTATCCACCGAAGCATTCCATGCTAACGAAACGCTGGCAGCATCTCTTTTGGTAAACCTCAGTTCAGCAGGTGCCGCAGGAATCGACTTCTTATTGTTATGGGCCAATACTACGCGCGTAACTTCTTCTACCTCATCATTTGCATATGTTATAACCATTTTTAGTATATATTCATTGTCTGGTACCCATGGATCACCAGTCGGCCAGCTCCATGAATATGGCGCCTTAGTCTTTGCAGCATAGGGATAATAATCCTTATCCGGAGCTTCAAGAGCCTTTGCAAGAAATACCACATTTTTCACCTGATAACTGCTGTCCACGATTGCTGTTATTGTTGGTGATTTCTCAATGGTTCTGCCATCTTCAGCAATCGGGCTTACTTCTATCTTCGGTGACGCAATAGTCCTTACATCAGTAGTGCCAGCTGCAGAAAAGTTGCCTGCCGCATCCTTTGCCTTTACTGAAAACTTATATTCTGTGCCAGAATTTAATCCGGTTATTTTGAAAGAAGTGTCAAGGGTTTCTCCTACTGCAATATCATCCTGATAAATTACATAGCCCGTTACCCCTGCATTATCCGTTGAAGCTTCCCAGGTTAAGCTTGTACTATTTCTTGTTATATTTCTTGCCGCCAAATTATTTGGTTTTGTCGGCGCTGTAATATCCTCTGTTTTTACAGTCACGGCATTGCTTGCCGCAGATACGTTACCCGCTTTGTCTAATGCTTTTACCGTAAAAATATACTTGGTATAATCTTTTAGCCCCTCTATTTTATATGTGGTCTTATCCGTCTGTATTATTTTTACTGTTCCCTGGTATATTTCATAAGCTGTTACTCCCTTATCATCTTTTGATGCCTCCCAGGAAAGTGTCACACTGTAGCCTGTCTTGCCAGTCACATGAAGATTTTTGGGCTTAGTTGGCGCGTTGTTATCAACTGTAGAACTGTTTGGGTTGTCTACCGGCGGCTGATTATTTGAATCACCGCCAGGCCTATTATTTGACTTATTATTTGCATTTGTGCTAATATTATTATTGTTGGTATATGTCGCAGATTCAGATACCTGTGTTTGGATAGAGGCATAGGTTGTTTCTGAGTAAACAGCTTTCTCGGAGCTGTTTCCTGCGGCATCCTTTGCTATTATTGAAAATTTATAAGTAGTTCCCGCCTCTAAATCATTAAAAATATAGCTGGTGGTATCTGTTTCACCTATTTTTATATCGTCTAGATATATTTCATAAAGCTTCACTCCAACGTCATCTGTTGCAGCCTCCCATGATAAAGCTATAGAATTTTCAGTTTTGATAGTAGTTGTTATATCGCCGGGTGCTGTCGGAGCTTTTGTATCAGCATTGGCCTTGGGTTCTTCTGTTTTTGTTTTATCATCCTCTTGTTTCAGCGAGGTGTTATCGCTTACTACTGGCTTGTCCCTTTTGGACCCGAATAAAGAATAATGTGAAATAATCATCAAACTAGTTAGTATAAGTACAAAAACCAGGAAAAAATATAAATACTTCTTTGGCTTTATAGCCATATCATCTGCCTCCTTATATTTTTTATAATCTTCCAACGGTTAGAGACAGATTCTGTAGACTTAATTAACTTATTTTGCAGTCACCTCCGTCCTTAAAATCATTTATTAATTTCTTATAATGTTAGTTATGGAAATCTTTACCTTAATTTTAAGTCTTTTTAAAAACCTTTTCAATAACTTCTGAAATATTTTTTTAATATTTTATTTATTGTTTTGAAAGTTTGTTCTTAAACTAAAAGTTTTCATTTAAATACAGTTCTTTCTTTTTAAAATAACTTGCAAGCAGCTCACGGTCACCATAAACCTTCAAATCCTTATTCCACAAAAAATCTTCTATCGATGCATATCCTGTTATGAGCTGAGTCAAAACTTGTATGCTGCAGCTTAAATCAGGCGAGCAGGCTTCTTTCTTTACATCAACGCCATCTTTATTCCAAGTTACCACGAAGGTTCCATTATTCCAATCCAGAAAATCATCCTGCACTTCAAAAGCTAAACAGCCCTCTGGTTTTGGATGGCTTTTAAGCTTTAGTACCTCCTGTAGATCTACGATCCTGCTCATTCCGGAACTAAATACTTCAGCTTTTACAACATAAGGCTCTGGAAAAATAAGATTTAAATTATGAAACTCCGTAGTCTCCCATATGAAATCTCTATAGTTAGGTACAAAGCTGCCAAGAAATTTAAAAATTCCTGCTAAAGCTTCGCCATTTAACCAAACCAGCTCCTTCACCAGCATATCTGCGCCGAAATCCTGCCTCTTTTTGCACTTAAATGTGATATAGCCCTTAGCAGTGCCGTCAGAATCATACCATACATAAGTATATGAATTATTCTTATACGGATCTTCTCCAATATGTCTGTTCCATAAAAAATCATTTCTTACCACCGCAAAATTTTTGTCCGCTGTAAAATTATCATAAATATATCTAATACGATTATCATCCCCTCCTGGAATATAAAGTCTCACTTCACCCGTATTTGGAAAACATCTGAAGCTATCAAGCGGTATTGTGTATTTTACCTTTCTCAAGCTCGCTTCGTATCCAAACTTCCTATAATACTCATTTGAAAACGGATATAGAAATGAAAACCACTGCCTATTTTCCCGCATTTCATTAAAACAATATTTGAAAAGTTTACGTACATAACCTTTATTTCTTTCCTCCGGAAGAGAAATCACTCCTCCTATACCCCCCATATCAACAGCTTTTCCATCAAATTTAAATTTAAATGGGGTCATCTCTAAAGCCGAGCACATTTTCCCATTATCATTGAAGGCTGCACGCCAAGTTTCATAGCCATTATAAAATTTTTCTGGATTCTTCTTTGCTTCGCCAAAATCTTTGCTCCATCTAAAGGCTATGGAAAGAATTCTTAATGCATCGATATGTTCTTCAGGTTTTATTTTTCTTACTTCCATTTTGAACATTCCTCCTTTATTTAGCTAAAAAGACAGCATGTACTATTCTGTCAGATTATCTGCATTTTAATGTATGCAGCGGTCTCATATCTTTTTACTTTTTCCAATAAAATGATACTATATATTAATGCTTTTGCATATGATACCGATGCATAAAAAGTTTTGGACCTCTCATAACTAAAATTGCGAACGTGCGAAGCAATATTATCAATTTGTGCAGCCGTAGTCTATAAGGCATGGCCTGCCCATCAATATCCCCCACGAAGTCGGGGATTCGATATCTTCAAACAGCAAATCGTATTTTTTAGAAAGCCTTTTTAAATCGCGTACAGCTCCGCCGCCAAGGATGCTTATATCGTATTTATCCCCCTCAATAAATTCGGTAATCGGTACCGCCCTTGGCATCACGACCATTCCCGGTCTGTACCACACAACCGGGCATAAATACTTTTTATATCTATCTTTACATGTGCTGTAAATCTTATATTCGAGGCCGCACTGGTCAAAGCCATCCATGCATGTGGCAAATTTGGCGACGAATCTTTCGTCGATGGCATACACCGCCCTGCAGATGCCTTCTCCGATATATTCAAAACTCATCCTGACCTCATCGGGCCTCATACAGTATACGCCATAAAACAATCCGTCCAGCATATTATCGTATTCCATTAAATCTCACCCCGTATTAATATATGAAGCGATATAAAAAATAAGGCATGCCGCAGAACTTACAAAACTTGAATCTGACAAATGAGCGTTCAAAATAATACGATTTCACATGCAACCCGAAAATCTTGGTAAAGAATTGTTCATAAAAAATTTTCATTGTTATAACATTTGCAAACTGGCAATAATTAATATATGATATATAATAATGTAGAAAGGTGAGATGATTATGCTGGAAAAATTAAAGCAAAGACGTGACGAAGGCAGTATAGTAAGTATGCTGATTAAGTACGGAAAATATATAAACAGGCTTGCGGACTATATGACGGGCATACCTTTTGTAGAACAGGTACATCAAAATGAAATATCAAATCTTATCGATATTTGTTACAAATACAAATATATATTATTCAATGTACTTTGTATAAAAGGCGAGTACTATAGGGAAAAGGTTGATAAAGACATAGTAGAAAAATTGGAAAACATGAACATAACCGATCTCCAGGATTGCAAAATCGCAGGCAATTATATATACGAGATAGGCAAATCTTTAAGAGAAAATATGGACTTTTTATTCGCACCCTTTATCAGCAGACCTATTTATATAAGCTTTTTGGATTTTTTCATTATTACATTGATACCGTTGGCATTATATTTTATTATTACGCTGTAGCTTGGCTATAATCTCTTGTTAACGGTATTTTTTTCATGGTTTATTAGCCATTCCTTTCTCCACAGGCCACCTGCATATCCTGTCAAATTGCCATTTGAACCTATTATTCTATGACATGGTACCGCTATAGCTAGAGGATTTTTGCTATTAGCATTTCCAACAGCTCTTACGGCTTTAACATTATTTATCATCTGCGCAATTTCTTTATATGAAGCTGTCTTTCCATAGGGTATTTTTGTAAGTGCATTCCAGACCGATTTTTGAAACTTCGTACCTTCCGGTTCCATTTTAAATGTGAATTTTTTTAAACTTCCTTTAAAATAGGCATCTAATTCATCCCTACATTTCTGCAGAAGCGCCGGTATTTGTAAATCTTCATCATCTTTTCTATCTGAAAATAAAATGGATCTTACTGCATGTTCATCGCCTTTTATTTCGATTATTCCAATAGGTGATGCATAATATGTTTTATACATAAAAAATTCCCTCCCGATTTTTTTCAACATTCTTCAACATTTTGAAATTGGTAATGTATTTTATATTTGAAGAATATTATTTCAATCGCTAAGCTCACAGCCTTAAGAGTCTGTAAACTTATTTCAGGGCAGAATCAGAACTCACTAACGTTCAAACATTGATTCTGCTAATCCTGAACCTTCGTTAACAGACTCTAAAAACTTTCCGCTAATTGCTCTTTCCATAATATTCTTCAAATAATATATACACCTTCAAAATTGTAAACATTTGTCGAATATTTAATACAATATATTAGAAAAGGTAGGTGTTTGCAATGGATACAACATTATCTTTCCAAAATGTAGGAAATGTAACACCAAGAGCCAATGTATGCACATGTACCTGTGATCGCTTTGGAGAGTGCACATGTGACTGCAGACAAACAAATGAAATAGGTGTCTCACAAGACGGGCGCTCAAATCAAACGTTTATAATGGGCTGATGTCAAATATATAATGTGGGGCGGCGCCGCCTCACATTATATATAAGTTAGCACATATTTCCATTTGTAAAACGGCATAGGGTGCATATTTTATATTTGAAGAATATTATTCAATCGCTAAGCTCACAACCTTAAGAGTCTGTAAACTCGTTCAGGGCACATCAAAACTGTTCACAGGTATATTTCGTCAATGGAAGTTTAATGTCATCCAATACCTTCTCCAAAAGCACTCCCTCCCTACGGGGATATTCATATCCGCAACTTAACTTTATAGCCGATGAAATAAACTGCGCCGCCCTATCCAACGCGACAGGGAGACTATTTCCCTGAAGGATGCTTCCAACAAGTACGCTTGTAAATCCATCGCCTGTTCCCGGAAAAAACACGGGCATATAATCGCATCTAACAGCCCAGTAGCATCCGTCTTCCTTGCTGTATGCCGCAACATATGTCCATTTATCCGAATTATACGCCGGCACGCTTGTTATTATTACTGTTTTAGGCCCCATAGCCGATAGCCTGAGCAGCCAATCCTTAATCTCATTTTTATCTATTTTATCTTTGCAGGGTTCATCCAAAAGGAAAGCAGCTTCCGTCATGTTCGGAGTTATAATATCGGCAGAACCAATCAACTCCTTCATTCCTTCTACCATTTCATTATCCATAGAACTGTATAATTCGCCATCGTCACCCATAACAGGATCTATCACAACAAGCTGGCCTTCATAATGGAAGTTTGAAATAAACTTTTTTATTATGCCGGCCTGCCTCGGCGAACCTAAAAATCCCGTATATATGCAGTCGAACTTTATCCCGAGGCTGTGCCAGTGATCTATAAAATCCTCCATATGGTCTGTAAAGTCCACAAATTTATAGCCTTCAAATTCGCCTGTTTGGGTAGACAATACGGCAGTTGGAAGAGGGCAAACCTGTATTCCCATCGCCGACAGTATCGGTATTATCATAGTAAGCGACGACTTCCCGAATCCTGACAGATCGTGGACGGCTGCTACTCTTTGTATTGGTGCTCTCAAAAAATCATCCCCATTTTATCCCGTAAAAACAGCCTGTTGATCAGATGTATCTTTTATGTTTGAATAATATTGTTCCAATCCATAATCACAGTCTTAAGAGTCTGCATACACCACTCTTAATCTCCGCTATTTTTAGATTATATCATATTGGTGCCCAATAGTATATGCTTTGAATATGGGGGCATTTTATATTTGAAGAATATTATTTCAATCGCTAAGCTCAATACACCCTTTGAATATTTGAAATTTAACATAAAATTAAGTTTTATTTTTGCCTTTTATTTAGTACAATAATCTTAATGGTGATTTTTTATTTATTACAGGTCTGATTAATTTATAAGGAGTGATATTGTTTGTATAAAAATCCATATAGAATCATTTGCTCCTTCCTTATATTGATTATGTCTTTGATTTTTGCCAATCCTGCCTTCGCTGCATCGAACAACTCTTCGCTTGAAATAAAAAAATATACTGTGAATGCAGAAGTCATGAAAAACGGCGAAATGGCTGTAAATGAAAATGTTACATTTGATTTCTCAGGCAAATTCAACGGTATTACAAAAGAAATAGTATTCAGTAAAAGCTCAGGAATAAGCGATTTAACGGTATCTCAAATACAGGGAGATTCCGAAGTGCCTTACATGGCAGTCGATTCGGCGATGAACGGGGACCGGGAAGTATATACGATTGACAAATCAAAAAAGGATTCATGGATGCTTAAGATATTCTGCCCATCGGAAGATGAAACAAAAGCGTTTCGGATTTCTTATGTTTTGCATGATGTTGCTGTAAAGTATAACGATACGGCAGAACTTAACTGGAACTTTATAGGAAAGGAAAATAAAACGCCCATTAGAAATGTCCGCATAGATATTAAAGTCCCAGAGGGAATAAAAAAGGGCGAGATCAAGGTTTTTGCCCATGGACCTTTAAACGGCAACTCTTCAATAATCGATGACAGAACTGCTGAACTTACTGTAGAGCGCCTTCCAAGTAAAAAGAACATTGAAGCGCGTGTCCTTTTTCCCGCATCCTTGATACCTGAATGCAAAAATATAGTAAATGAAAATAAATTAGCCGAAATATTGGACCAGGAAAAGGCATTCGCCGACAAGGCAAATAAAGAAAGGGAAAAGGCAAGATTGATACTTAAAATCGTGAGCGCTGCCGCAATTGCACTTTTTTTCATGACTGCATTTCTTGCATACTACTTGCATATTAAGTATAACAAGGAACCTGAAAGCGAATTTAAAGGCAAATATTACAGGGAACTTCCTGAAGACTGCAGCCCTGCTGTAATGAGCGTGCTTTATAATTTTGGAAATATCACGACCAGGGATATAACGGCAACCTTGATGGATCTTGTAAGAAAGAAATATCTCAAGATCGAAATCGAAAAAAAGGAGGTCAAAAAACTGTTCGGTACCAAAACAAAAGAAGACTATAGTATCGTAAAGCTTAAAGATGCAGATAATAACCTTCTCGAGCATGAAAGGTATTTTTTAAACTGGATGTTAAACGATATAGGAGATGGCAGCAGATTAACTTTTAAAAATATAGAAAGGTGTACAAAGTCAAAAACTGCAGCCCTTAAGTTCAAAGGCAGCTATGAAGCCTGGTCGGACATCGTCAAAATGGAAGCGGAAGACAAAATTTTTTTTGACAGGACCATAGGAAAAGGAAAGGCAATAGGCGGCATATTTGCACTATTAGACATCGCAGCAGGCGTTATATTTATCATCCTCGGCGGTATTGCCGGCATTATGGATATTATCGCAGGGATATTGCTTATGATATTTTCGCTGACATTCAAAAGAAGAACAAAATATGGTGCCACACAATTTGCCATGTGGAATGCATTCAAGCGATTTTTAAGGGAATTCAGCAATCTTAAGGAAGCCGTAATACCTTCACTTATAATATGGGAACAATATCTTGTTTATGCTATATCCTTAGGTGTTGCCAGGGAAGTGATAAAGCAGCTTAAGGTAATTATACCCGAAGAAGACTATCAGGCAAACGGGCTTACTTATTTATATATGGGAAATTATATGTATAATCGTTCCGTATTTGAAAGGTTTGACGACATTTCATCACAATTTGAACACGCTTCAAACTCCGCCTTTTCACTTGCGAATTCAAGCGATTCTTCCCATAGCGGAGGCGGTGGCGGCTTTAGCTCCGGAAGCTCAGGCGGTGGCGGAGGCGGAGGTTTCGGAGGCTTTTAATATTTAATATTTTGATTGGAGGTAATATTTTTATGACAGGATATATTATTTTAGCGATAGCTGTTATTTTGATACTTATAGTTATAGGCATATACAACAGCCTGGTAACTAAAAGGAACAAAGTGAAAAACTCATGGTCTCAGATAGATGTGCAGCTTAAAAGGCGTTTTGATCTTATTCCAAACCTTGTAAATACGGTAAAGGGCTATGCGTCCCATGAAAGGGAAACTCTTGAAAAAATAATTGAAGCCAGAAACAGATTTGCAAGCGCAACGACGCCCGCACAGGCGATGGAAGCCAATAATCAGCTTTCGCAGGTTTTAAGCAGGCTGGCTGTTGTCGTGGAACAATATCCAAACCTTAAGGCAAATGAAAACTTTTTGGAACTGCAGAAACAGCTTTCGGAAACCGAAAACAAAATTAGCTTTTCAAGGCAGTTTTACAATGATGTCGTTATGGATTATAACAATTCCATTCAGATGTTTCCCTCAAATATAATAGCGGGTATGTTCGGTTTTGCAGCTGAACCTTTCTTCGAGGCAAATGAAAATGAAAAGGGAACGGTGGAAGTTAAATTTTAAGGGATATGTTTAAAATAATCAAGGTATAAAAAATTGGCAGGGAACAAAGTCTATTTTGTTCCCTGCCAATTTTCGTTATACCGATAATACTCGATGCGCTTCTTTCAGTTTCTTTCTTATCTCTATATGCTGAGGGCATAACCTTTCGCATCTTCCGCATTCCCTGCATACCGATGCCCTGTTTTTGGCATCCATATGCATATAGTCCCTTGAGCTTCCTTCAATATCATTGTATATCGATCCCTGATTGTATAAGTGGAATATTCTTGGTATATCCACGCCAAATGGACATGGTACACAATATCTGCAGCCTGTACAGTCCACTTTTGTAAGCTCTTTATATTTATCCCTTGCCTTATAAATCAGATTTTTTTCCTCTTCCGACAGGGAATTTACCGCAGTCTCGCTTGCAATTTTGATGTTTTCATCGATCTGCTGAATGGCATTCATACCGCTAAGTACGACGGTAACTTCCTTCTGATTCCATAACCACCTTAATCCCCATTCGGCAGGAGTCCTTTTAACCTTAGCGCTGTCCCATACATTCTGGACCTGCACCGGCGGCTTCCTCGCAAGTTTTCCTCCAAGAAGCGGCTCCATTATGACAACTGCCATACCCTTTTGAGATGCGTAGCGCAGACCATCAACTCCAGCCTGGTTATGCTCATCCATGTAATTATATTGCATCTGGCAAAAGTCCCAGTTATATGCATCCACTATTTCCTTGAACACATCAAATTTATCATGAAACGAGAACCCTCTGTGCCTTATCCTGCCGTCTTTTTGAGCTTCATCAAGGAACTTGAGAGCTCCTAAGTCCCTTCCCTTCTCCCATGTATTTTTTGAAAGGGAATGAAGAAGGTAAAAATCGATATGATCGGTCTTAAGCCTGTCTAACTGCTCATTTAATATCCTATCGAAATCCCCATATGTTTTAATGCTCCACATCGGCATTTTATCGGCGACAAATATCTTACCCCTGTACCCATCGGCAAATGCCTTGCTCAAAAGTACCTCGCTTTTTCCACCATGGTAAACATAGGCTGTATCAATATAGTTTACTCCATTATCTATCGCATGCCTTATCTGCTTTACCGCTTCTTCTTCATTGATGCTTCCATCTTTCAACACGGGCAGCCTCATGCAACCGTAACCCAAAGCCGATACTTTAATATCATATTTTCCAAATTTCCTGTACTGCATTTAAAATGCCTCCTTTAAAAATTTACATTTACTGAATTTAAGCTATTTAAAAATAGGCACTAGCCCTTTTGCCTTTTCTCTTAATATATCTTCCTCTGCTTTCGTCATGGGAATAAAATTCTCCGCTGTTTTCAATGCCCATTTAAAGTGTTTTATATCTCCCGGTGGGATAGCCGCCGTGATATGTTTTGAAAGCGTAAACCTTAAAGCGAGAGATGCAAGGTTTTCATCATCTATCGGCCTGTACCATGCCTTAGGATATGTGCGCTTTTCTCCATCCTTCCACAGGGTTTCCGCCATGGATTTTATTGCAAGCCTTCCCATCCCCTTCTCTTCAGCATGATCAAGCACCTTAATGCCAAAATCAGAATTGAATATATTTACCCAGTTTACAGGAAAAAGCACGGTATCAAAATCGAAACTGTCCATTAGTTTAAGCGCAGCCTCCTGAGAATGGGCTGAAAAGCCAATATATTTTATAAGCCCTTCCTCTTTTGCTTTGACAAAAGTCTCTAATGCTCCATCAGGCCCCAGTATTTTTTCAGCTTCATCCATCGACGAAACACCATGGAACTGATATAAATCGAAGTGATCCGTCCCAAGCTTCTTTAAAGACTGCTCAAGCTGCGTTCTTGCACCGTCCCTTGTCCTCTCCTCAGCCTTGCATGCAAGAAAAATACTATTCCTTTTTCCTTTGATCGCATGCCCTAATCTATCTTCCGCATTGGAATAAGAAGGTGCGACATCGAAATAATTGACACCTCTATCTATGGCAAAGGCGACATAATCATCCGCATCATTTTGTGTTTCCTGTGATACGATAATACCGCCAAAGCCTAATATCGACAGCATCTCACCAGTTCTTCCGAGTACACGTTTTTGCATAATCATTCCTCCCTTTACGCAAAAATGGCTTCAATCCGTCAAACCTTCGGTTTACTATGAACTTATGTTTTTTATTTACGTTGAATTTTACATTGCGAATTGAAGAAAAATTATTTTACTATTGACAATTTTACCACAACCAATATAATATGAATAGTAGTTACATTTAAGTCACATAGTTACATAAAAGATACTATTAGGTGGGATTAACATGAGCAGTGATAAGCTTGAATGCCCTAAACATGTTGAATGTTCTATTGAAAAGGCACTTGATGTATTGGACGGTAAATGGACATTCCTCATTATAAAAAATCTTTTTGAAGGTACCAAAAGGTTTGGAGAGCTTAGAAAAGCCCTTCATGATGTAAGCCCCAAAACTCTTTCCGTCAGGCTTAAGGAACTTGAACTTCACGGAATAATAAAAAGGAAAGCCTATTCAACGATTCCCCCTACCGTCGAATACTCGCTTACGGAAAAGGGAAAAAGTCTGAACAGGATAATTAAAGAAATGAAGATTTGGGGGGCAAAATGGGGATAAAGGCATCGATTTTTTTTATGTTAGTGATGCTTGTTCCTATTTTTGCCCACCGTATTTTTCAATATTTTTTTTGCGCTCTCATGTATCATTTCTTTTTCAGCTTTTTTCCCCTTTATCTCCTTATCAATGCGGACCAAGATATCACACTTGTCATCAAGCTTCTTTCCATCTATACCTCCTTTAAGGTACATAGCATAAGCATGTCTTCCTATTTCCATAAGTATCTTGTTTTTCTGCTTTTCTAAATTGCTTATTTCCATATTGACAGATGTTATATCTATTAATTCGCTGGACTTTATACCGGCTGCCGTCAAATATTTACCCATATTTTCAGTAAATTTTTCAAAAAACTCAGCCATGCAATATCCTCCTGTGTTTTATCGCTTTATATATAATATATATTATTTGAAGAATATTATTCCAATCGCTAAGCTCACAGTCTAAAGAGTCTGTAAACTTGTTCAGGGCAGAATCAAAACTTATCTTAGCTCAAACATTGATTCTGCTAATCCTGAACATGCGTTAACAGACTCTAAAGACTTTCCGCTAATTGCTCTTTCCATAATATTCTTCAAATATAAAATATGGGCCCTGTACTATAGACGTATAAAACACAAGCATATTATAAAAAAAGCCATGACGATAACAAAAACTTATTGTCATGGCTTTTTTATTTCGTTTTCTTGCACTTAGGACAGTAACCATATATCTCAAGCTTATGACCGGTTATATCAAAACTTGTCTTTTTGCAAAGCATTTTCTCAAATTCTTCAATAGGGCAATCATCGATAGGCACCATCCTCTTGCACTTTATGCATATCAGCCGGTGCTTGTGCTGGGTATTTTTTATTTCAAACCTCGCCTTGTCATCATTCATAAATATAGTTTTTGTAATAATACCCTTGTCGCACATCATATCCAGATTTCTATATATAGTAGATAAATTAATGGATGTATCCATATCTTTCAATTTTATGAATAATTCGTCAGCAGTAATCGGAACATCCGATTTGCTCAATACATCAAAAATTATCTCCCTCTGTTTTGTATTTTTAATGCCCATGTTTTCAAAGAGTTCTTTATATCTTCCATCTACAGACAAATCATCTCATCTCCCCGCATGAAAACTATCGGCACTTTTGTATACGCCTATACGTATATTTCGTATTTGAACGCCTTATTCAAAAGATTCAAGCCTATATACAGATTATATCACTAATCCGCGTTAAATTTGCATTTTTATTTTAAAGAACGGGAGGCAGAGCAGTTTAACCGCTCATTTCCTTGTTTCCTGATCCACAAGGCTATAATACTGGCGATCTATATTTCTTACAAATAAAGATATATCTTTCCTAAAGTACATATGAAGCTCATGCAGCGCCCTTGTGCATACTGTATAAAAAAGCCGTCTTTCATTTTCGCCGCAATAGCTTTCTGCATCCGGTACGATAACCGCATCGAACTCCAGACCCTTCGAAAGATATGAGGGTATCGCAACTACCCCTTTTCTGTATTCTTCATCATCGTTTCTGATAATGCCTATATTTATCTTATCTTTTATATGCTTATATAAATCATCTGTCCTAGCAGCCGTCCTGCAAATCAGCGCTATCGATTTATACCCGCCGCTCAACAGCCTTTTTATATCAGAAGCTAATAAATCGTATAAATTATCGTCATCACATAGCTTATATACAACAGGCTTATCGCCATGCCTGTTTATAAAATCGGCATCTATTCTGCCTGTCAGTATTCTCCTTGAGAAAGTTGTTATTTCTTCCGTGGAGCGGTAGCTCTTGCTTAAATTTATCATTATCTTGCTTTTATCTTTAAATATCTCAGGTATATATTCGTACTTTTCTATATTCATATAAGGATTTATCGATTGATCCATATCACCCAGGATTGTAATGTTTGCACTCCCAAAAGACTGTTTTAGCACTTCAATCTGGACAGGAGTATAATCCTGTGCTTCATCTATTACCATATATTTTATAAGCGATCTTTTAAACTTTCCGTCCAAAGTATTCTTTAAATAAATAAGCGGTGCAACGTCTTCATAATTTATCTTCCCTTGCGAAATAGAAGATATTGTAATATGCTTCATCTCTTCATAGTCCTGCATCGGGCAGCCGGCAAAAAATTGCCTGTTCTCAAACAATTTTATATATGCATCATAGAAGCTTATGGCTGTCATCTCTCTAGCATTATCCTTAAGTGGCCTGAATTCCTTTATGACATTTCTTACACTGCCGAATTTGATTTCATCCTCCGAATAATATTGAGCTGAATTTTTCATTCTTTCGCGGATTTCCTTTATCCGCTCCCTTTCATACGGCTTTAGCAGGAAAAAAATTCTTCTTTTTATTTTTTTCATCCTTACTTCCACGGGAAAATATGCATAATCTCTGTGAAAAAGTGTGTTTATTTCCTCTCCTGAAATAATGACCTTGCCTTTATAGGCAATATCTTTAAAATTATAATCCATATTTTCAAGATATCCGGCATAATTTTTTAAGATATCCAGAAAGTGTTTCGATGCTTTCAATTTGATGCTTTGAATCCTGTATTTGTATTTATTTTCATTAGGGCAGCATAGCAGATATTCCATTTGTCCGTTCATGTCTTCAATTTTCACGGCGTCCTGGAGCACTTTTTCTGCATATTCCATAAATGTTGTCTGGTACATATTTTCCTCACCAAGCTGCGGCAGTACATCCGAAATATAATCGTTAAAAATCTGATTTGGTGAAAATATCACTATATTTTTTGCCCCAACGTTTTTACGGTGTTTATACAGCAAATACGCTATTCTGTGAAGAGCGATTGATGTTTTTCCGGAACCGGCAGGGCCCTGTACTATTAGAAGCTGATGGTTATCGTCGCGTATAGCTTTATTTTGCTCCCTCTGTATCGTCATGACGATAGTTTTCATTTTGTTGTCGACGCTTTTGGCAAGTATCTCCTGAAGAATCTCATCATCTATTTTCAAATTGCTGTCAAACATATAATCTATCTTTCCATTTGATATTTTGTACTGCCTTTTAAGCGTTAGATCTCCTTCTATTAGTCCATCAGGGCACTCATATGATGCCCGGCCCGTTTCATAGTCGTAAAACATGCTCGATACAGGCGCCCTCCAATCATATATAAGGCATTCCTTTTTATCTTCATCAATTAAATTCCCTATCCCTATATATATCTGTTCTGTCAGCTTTTCTCCATCTTCCATAAAATCTATTCTTCCAAAGTAAGGGAAATACAGCATCTTTTTAAGTCTTTCAGACTGCACAAATGTAAATTTATATGCCCTTGCTTCCCTCTTAATCTCAGTCTGGTACTGCCACGCCTGTGCAATGCCATCTATATCATATAGCGAAGATGGAGCGATAGTCACGTTCTCGCGCATTTCTTTCTGTGTGTCTATCAACTCATTTTTAAACTTATCATTTTCTCCTAATATATATTGAAGCCGGTTAGTTATAAATCTTTTTATCATTTCAAGTCTGTTTTCTTCATACTTCCATTCATTTTTGCTGATACTCATTTTTATGCGCCTCCAAATTTCCCGACACAGGGTTCTTTTATATTTGAAAAATAATCTGTATGCATTCTCCGATGGAAAAGTATTGACTTTTTGCAGCCTTATATGTTATAATTATTGTATTGATAAAATGGTGTAGTTGTATGCTTTTATCAACGCAACTCATTTAAATTTATCATTTTTTTTGCTTTTTGTCAAATATGGTAACATGTATATTTTATATTTGTCATGCACCGGATATAGTGCTGTATAAAGATGCATTAGCAGTTTCATATCATATTTCATATTATAAAAATATATATTATTTGATTTCATGGGGGAAAAGATGCATATCTGTCCATATTGCCGGAATCCATTCAGATATCCATATAATATAGTGGTAAATACATCGCTTAGAAAGCTATCCTTATATAAAAACGGTAAACTTATAAAGTCGTACAGCATCGCCGTTGGCAAACCTTCAACTCCGACGCCTAAAGGCACCTTTACTATAGTAAACAAAGCATTAAATCCGGGAGGGCCCTTCGGAGCCAGGTGGATGGGATTAAATGCAGCGGGAGGAGACTATGGCATACACGGTACAAATAACCCCGCATCCATAGGAAGAGCAGTTTCAAACGGCTGCATACGTCTGCAAAACAGGGATGTAATAGAAATTTATAATCTTGTCCCGATAGGAACTGTAGTAAAAATAAATTGAAGGAGTTAACTTATAATCACTAACTCCTTCAATTATTAAATACTAAGTCAGCCATAAAAAAATGTATATCTTAACTTCAATTTGCAATTTTAGTTTGTGTTATTTTGAGCAACGAATGAGCATTATGAAAGTTTTGATAAGTTCTTGGC
>JASEJN010000064.1 GCA_030016385.1 Clostridiales bacterium
TTGAATGCCTTTAGATGGAATTTACTTTAGGAAAGTGGAACTTACTTTGAAATTTCACCAAATTTTACCATATAATTTAGAATCCGGACTTAATTTCCCTGATATCCTGCGTTCTATGATATAATATTTTCAGGAGGAATTCGCATGGAATACATGAGTGGAATAGTTGAAAGAATAACCTATGTAAATGAAGACAGCGGATTTTATGTCATAAAAATCAAATCAAATGGATTCGACGATCTCGTAACGGCTGTAGGCAACCTTGCCTCTGTAAACGTCGGATCTGCCGTGAAACTTAAAGGCGACTGGAAATACAACAGCAAATACGGAAAACAGTTCAGCGTGCTCGACTACAAAGAAACTGTGCCGGCAACAGTCGCAGGAATTGAAAAATATCTTGGGAGCGGACTTATCAAGGGTATAGGACCTGTAAATGCAAGAAGAATCGTTAAAAATTTTAAAGAAGATACCATAAGAATAATCGAAGAAGAGCCCGACAGGCTTGAAGAAATTGAAGGCATAGGTTCAAAAAGAGTCTCAATGATTAAGAAGGCATGGCAAGAGCAAAAGGAAATAAAAAATGTTATGCTTTTTCTCCAGAGCAAAGGAGTATCGACGGCATACGCGGTAAAAATATTTAAAACCTACGGAAATGACAGCATCGAAACGGTAAAATCAAATCCTTACAGGTTAGCAGATGACATATGGGGCATAGGTTTCAGAACAGCCGATAAGATAGCACAGCAAATGGGCTTTGATAAAAACTCACCTGAAAGGTGCCGTTCAGGAATTATATATGTGCTGAATGAGCTGTCCCAGGATGGCCACTGTTTTGCATTCAAAGACCAGCTTGTAAAAAAAGCATGGGAGGTCCTTGAAACCGACAAAGAGTTGATAAATTCAGCTATAAATGAAATGATACAGTCAAAATCCCTCATAGCCGATACGGACGATTCCATCTATCTCCCTCCGTTCTATTTTAGTGAAACGGGAACTGCTAAGAGGATCAAAGAGCTTGTATCATTTCAGAGTAGCTTATATTTAAAAAATCCGGACGATATCATAGAAAAAGTTGAAAGAGAACAAAACATAAAATATGACGATGTTCAGATAGAGGCGATAAAGGTCGCATCAAAGTCCAAATTCATGGTACTGACAGGCGGACCGGGAACCGGGAAAACCACAACGATACTTGCAATAATAAAAGTTTTTGAAAGAATGGGTGCCAGGGTCTTGCTGGCTGCTCCCACGGGGAGAGCGGCTAAAAGGATGTCCGAAGCCACGGGTATGGAATCAAAGACAATACACAGGCTTCTTGAATATAAACCTCCCGAAGGATACAAAAGAGGGCCGGATAATCCCCTGGATTGCGATGTGCTCATTATAGACGAAACATCCATGGTGGATATTATTCTAATGTACAATCTTTTAAAGGCAGTATCGAATAACACCATAGTGATACTTGTAGGCGATGTGGACCAGCTCCCGTCTGTCGGCGCAGGAAATGTGCTTAAGGATATAATAGATTCGGGTGTTGTCAACGTAGTACACCTGACCAAAATTTTCAGACAAGCTCAGGGAAGTTCTATAATAATGAATGCTCACAGGATAAACAAAGGCATATTCCCAAACCTTAAGGGTGGAAGAAAAAGCGACTTCTTCTTTATCGAGGAAGAAGATCCTGAAAGAATTGTCGAGACTATAAAAGACCTTTGCGTAAGAAGGCTTCCCCGATATTATAAGGTCGATCCAGTAGAAGATATCCAGATACTTTGCCCCATGCAAAGGGGTGAAACGGGAGCACACAACCTTAACACAGTCCTTCAGGATGCTCTTAATAAATCCGATGTATTTATACACTACGGGGGAACACTGTATAAATTGAACGACAAGGTCATGCAGATAAAAAACAACTACGATAAAGGAGTATTCAATGGCGACATGGGCATAATAAGTTACATAAATATGGAAGACAAAACTCTTAAGATAAGGTTTGACGGTACCGATGTGGATTATGATGCAACGGAACTGGACGAAGTTATGCTGTCTTATGCCATAACTGTCCATAAAAGCCAGGGAAGCGAATATAAAATAGTCGTGGCGCCCTTTACAACCCAGCATTATATGATGCTTCAAAGGAACCTTTTGTATACATGCATAACGAGGGCGAAAAAAGTATTTATACTTATCGGTACAAAAAAAGCGATCGGCATGGCAATATCCAATAATAAAATAGCGGAAAGGAATACTATGCTTTCAAATAGGCTAAAAGGGATATGAACATAATAAAATTATGTTATTTTGAACAATGAATAAGCATTATGAAAGTTTAATAAGTTCTTGGTTTTGCTGCCGCTTAAGAATCCCTAGAGCTTTTGAACGTCTGAGCAAAGATAAGTTTCAAAAGCTCTTGAATTCTTAAGGCTGCTGGCCTTAGAACTTACAAAATTTGAATCTGGCGGATGAGTGTTCAAAATAACATAAGGTAAAATTACGAATTGAACATATATTGTTTAAATAATTTTTATATACCCAATTCTAAACGGCTTTATCTTTAAGAAGCTTTATGAACAAGCCTCCTATCACGGACCTGTGCTGGAAACCTACCTGTTTTCCGCTCACAGTATCATACCAATCTGTAAATGGCACCCTGCTTGGCGACTCATTTACAAAGTCCCATACGGGGTTTACAAATGCATCAAAATCTTCCCTGCAATCCGCCATTGCAGCGCTCCAGAAGATCCAGTCGGTCTTTGTGTATGTTTTCCTCGAATCGAGCGGCACTCCGTATTTGTTCATTTTACCGATATAGTATGCTATTTCGTCCCTCTTGATATCATGGCTGAAAATATCGATGTGAAAAATAGAGTCCCATACCATATTATATTTAAGACTCCAGGTATTATCCCCATCAAATGTCAGCTTATAATGGTCACCTTCCCTGTCTATTTCCTTCCATCTTGCAGCCATGTCTTTCGCAGTCTTCAAATATTTTGCCTCATCCTCCCTTTTGCCGAGGATTCCGCAGATAATGGAATATGAAGCGATACCCAGTATAGCCTTTACCGAAAGGTTTGCATTATGAGACAAGTGCCCTGCAAAATCATCTGTACAAAGCTGATTGCCGGGATCGAAACCGTTTTCTACAAGATAATCCGCCCATTTTTTCAGTGCCTCAATGTTCTTCTGTGCAAAGATAGCATTTTTCTCTCTAAGGCATACTGCAGCAGTTGCTATAAGCATATTTCCGCATTCTTCAACAGGCATCTGATTATTTGCTTTATTCTCACCGTATACCTGTCCGTCGGCTTTTGGATACTGGCCCACATCATGGGGCGCGAACTCAAACTTCCAACGGCCGCTACTGTAAAATTTAAATATAGGCCTCAGCATTCCCTTTACAAGTTCCGCATTATAAACCAAAAATAAAGGTATCGACGGATATGTTACATCCACAGTTGCGATGCATCCGTTGCTGAAACATTCCTTTGAAAAGAACAGCACTTCCCCGTTATCATCCGATACGAGTTTGTGAGCGGCAATAGCCTGCCTGTATGCAAGGCATAACAGATCGGCATACTTCCTGCCGCCTGATTTTTCTGCATCCTTAATAAGCCTGCTGTTAAAATCAGCGCACCTTTTCATTACAACGCTGTAATCGTCTGCGGCTTCATGGAGCATACCGTCAAAATTCTGCCCGTCTTTCCTCCAGTAAGCTTCCAACTGTTTGCCAAAATATTCTATGGACTTTATATCATCATAGGCAAGTATTATAAAACATGAAACCTCATCACAGACATCCTTGAAGTCCATTTCAACTGACATGGTCGGCATATTACTATTCAGGCAAACAGGCATGCTTTTATCATCGCCGGGGCTGATTTTCCCTTCATCGATGAAGCTGCCCTTTGTCTCGCTTGCCTGTATCTTTGTGGTATAGCTGATATTTTTCCTTTCCGGCACGGCTAAATGAAAATAGCCCCAATCTATTCTTATATCGTCACCGCTCCTGCTTAAGACATCCTGCTTTTCATTTCCCATATACATATCCGAAATTCCTCCGGATATATTTTTTCTTCCCCAGACCACGCTCTGATCATGGGTGTCGGTACACCATTCGGCATTCGCATCAAAATATATCTTTACTCTGTGAGCCTTTCCGTCCATGGAGCTTATTGAAAACGTTACATATGATGCCGGCCTTGACATAAGCTTTAAATCATCCATAAGAAGCGGAGTTGTAAAGTCCACTTTAAGCCTTATGCCATTACCCTCAAAAGTATAAATGCTCGATAGGGGACGTACCTCCAGGTCCTTTTGCTCCAGTACAGCTTCATTTTTTATCCGGCTTCCCAAAAATCTGAAAACCTTTCCGTCAATTGCAATAATCCCTGTCATACCATTTGTCTTCCCCGTCCAGTGCCTTGTATCATCATCGTAAAGATTATCGGCCATCGACCATACGCTAAAGTATGAATCCACCGTTACAAGAGGCACTGCCGCAGGTCTTATCTTTTTATCCATATGTTAACCTCCAAAAGGCCGATACTTTGCCGGCCCATTTTATTTTATTTTACAACCATATTTTTAAAAAGTAAATTCCTTTTTATTATTCGGCTTCGATTCGCAATATAAGCTTATGTTATTTTGAACACTCATTCGTTGCTCAAAATAACACAATTCTATTTATTCCTGATTTCGAATTACGAATTGAAGATTCTTCAAGTATAGAATATGCATCTCCCGTGACTTTACTCACGGGTATTCTTGCCTATAGTATGATATAATTTAGAGAGAAAAATGAAATACTACGCAAAATCATATAAAGTATTTAAGGGAGCTGATCATCTAATGGATAATAAAAAAAGTTCATCTCATTTTCCGGATAATCCTAATATAAATGTAAAATATGATAAAAACAAATTAAAGGATATATATCTTGCAGGCGGCTGTTTCTGGGGCGTGGAAGCATTCATATCACGCATATACGGGGTATATGATGTTACCGTAGGATACGCGAACGGAACTACAAAAAATCCTACATACGAAGATGTATGCCGCAATGATACCGGCTTTGCCGAAACTGCCCATGTACAGTATGATCCTGAGAGAGTGGATTTGAAAACACTTCTCGGTGATTTTTTTAAGGTAATCGATCCGACCAGCCTTAATAAGCAAGGAAATGATAGAGGTTCGCAGTACCGGACCGGAATATATTATGTCGATGAATCCGATAAAGCAGTTATAGAGGAAGTTGCAGCGCAGGAGCAAAAAAAATACGATGAGCCGATTGTAACGGAAATCGAACCCTTAAGAAATTTTTATTTGGCGGAAGAATACCATCAGGATTATCTTGAGAAAAATCCAAACGGCTACTGCCATATCAATTTCAGCAAGTTATAAACCTCCCATCATCAGGTATCGATCTATGAATCCATATTTTATCCCAAGGATATTAAAGTAATATTCAAGCAGAATGCCGGTTTTTGAACACTTATCATGTTGTTCAAAAACCGGCATCGCTCTTTAACATAACCCTATTTAATATCCTTTATCTCTTTTAATACTTCAAGCAGCAGCTCCCATGTCCTCTGTACCGACGCTATGCTCAAATGCTCATCCGGCGTATGAACTCCGTATATATCGGGCCCTAAGGAAACCATATCTACATCCTGCAGCTTCTCCTTAAAAAGACCGCATTCCACTCCCCCATGGGTCGCAATTACTTCCATTCCCCTTCCAAATATATCCTTATATACTTTTATAAATAATTTTCTCAAGCTCGAATCAGGATTATATTCCCATTCAGGATAATCCCCGTCAAACTCGATATCAGCTCCGAATTTTTTTGCGACAACCTTCATCTGTGTGCAGATATAATATTTTCTGCTCCTTACGGAACTTCTTACCGCGCTCTCATATGATATATTTTTGTCGGATGTCTCTACAACTCCGATGTTTGTCGAACTTTCGGGAAGCCCTTTAATTTCCATACTCATGGATTGTATCCCGTTTGGTATCGTAAGCAGAAGCCCGATAGCCGATTTTGCGGTACTTTTTGTAAAAACATTGTCCACATCCATATCTAACTTTTCGGCGGTAACGGTAACATTTTTATCCGATGCTCTATATTCATTCTTGAATATGCCGTCCCATTCAGCCGCCTTTTTGGCAAGCTTTTCACTGTTTTCATGGCTTATCAGTATTACGGCGGATGTTTCCCTCGGTATTGCATTCATCTTCTGACCGCCGTCTATCCTGTTTATATAAAAATTCATATTGAGCGACATATCGTAAAGCAATCTTCCCATAAGTTTGTGGGAATTTGCTCTTTCCTTATCGATCTCACCGCCTGAATGACCGCCTTTCAGATTGCCTATGGTAATTTTGTATGGGATCAAGGCTTTATCGGCATCTTCCCATAATACAGGCAAATAAATCTTTGCCCTTACGCCTCCTGCGCAGCCTGAAAGAATCCTGCCTTCCTCTTCAGAATCCAAGTTTATTAGATACTTTCCCTTGATCGAAGATAAGTCTACCCTTGCTGCCCCTGTAAGCCCGACTTCCTCTCCCGTCGTAAGCAGCACCTCAAGGGGTGGATGTGGGATATCATCGGAATCCAAAAGCGCAAGAGCATATGCGACGGCTATCCCGTCGTCTCCGCCAAGAGTCGTGCCAGATGCATATATCATGCCATCTTTAACCTGCAGCTTTATAGGATCTCTTTCAAAGTCATGTACGACGCCTTTATTTTTATCGCATACCATATCCATATGACCCTGTATGATAACTCCGGGGACATTTTCAAATCCCAAAGATGCAGGCTTTTTTATTATGACATTAAAAGATTCATCCTGAGTTACCTCAAGGTCGTGCTCCCTGGCAAACTTGACCAGATAGTCGCTTATGGCTTTTTCGTTTCCCGAGCCTCTGGGAATTTTCGAAATCTCCTCAAAATATTGAAAAACTTTTTTTGAAGACAATCCTTCAAAATACTTTTCCATTAGATAACACCTCTTTAGTTTTATTTCTATTTTCAAATATACCAAGGATCATCATAAAGAATGCGGCGGAAAGTGCAAGTACAAATATTACCGGCCATACAGCTCCGACTCCGTGTACGGTTATATATTTACCCATCACATAAGGAGCTATGGCGAACCCCGTTCCCGAAATTATATCGATTATTGAGTTGAACCTGCCCCTGTGCGTCATAGGCGTACGGTTTGCGATATATACTCCTATATTCGTTACATTCAGTATTTCCCCTGTAGTCCATATTATAGTGGATATTACAAAGGGCCAGTAACTATTGACAAAATACAGCATTCCGAATCCTGCTGCAAAAAATATTCCTGCAAGCGATATATTGTATATATCTTTTACCTTTTTTGTGATATTAACAATAATTGTAGTCGCAAATATCACAAAAAGGCAGTTCACCATATTAAATGTCCCGTAATACTGGGGGCCAAGTACATCGCCGAATATCTTTCTGGAATAAAGAGGCATGCTGAACATGCTCTGGGCATATACAAATGAATATATCGTATCTATAAGCGAGAATACCAAAAGCAGCGGGCGTTTCAAAAGAGCGGATAACAGCCCGCCTTTCTCCGACTTCTCAAAGGTATCCTTGCGAAAACCATCCTCTATCTGATTAGCAGTCGGCTTGGTCTCGTCCACATATTTATAGATAAGAAATATCGCAATAAGCGATGTAACAGCATCTCCTATAAATAAGAGCTTCATATAGTTGTTAAATAGCATTGCTGCAATGACAGAGCCCAGCGCGGAGCCAAAATTTATACCGAGGTATAAAAGAGAAAAAGCTCGCTGCCTGTTTTCAGGAACCGTCAGATCATTCACCATTGCTCCGCTTGCGGGACCCGATATGCTGTTAAAAAAAGCTGCCGATATAAAGAAAACAGGCATAAGGCTGTAATCCTTCAAAAATGCGCACGGCAAAAAACTTGCGGCTGCGATACTCATGGAAACCGTAATTATTTTTTTCCTTCCTATATGATCTGCAAGTTTTCCACCTAAAAGTGAACCGGGCAGCTGCACGGCAGCGCATACCAGCATAAATAAGCCAATCTTTTCCTCACTCATGCCCACCTTTATAGTAAGCAGCAATGTCATAAGAGGATAGACAAAGTTCCCCATCTTGTTGACCACACGTGATATGAATATTATATAAATACCCTTCGGCAGTCCTGAATATGTTTTTGCGACTTCTTTTAGTTTCACGTAAAGCACTCCTTATGGCATGGTTTTAAACCTGATTAATCTTTTTGTATCATTTGTGCGAACATACATCTCTATTATGAAACAATTTTTAATCTATATCAATAAAAAATTGTGAATTGTTGACCGTATAAATACTATCTGAAGAATATTATTTCAATCGCTAAGCTATCTTCGATTCGTATTATAAGCTTATGTTATTTTGAACACTCATTCGCCAGATTCAAGTTTTGTAAGTTCTAAGGCCAGCAGCCTTAAGAATCCAAGAGCTTTTGAAACTCGCCTTGCTCAGACATTCAAAAGCTCTAAGGATTCTTATGCGGCAGCAGGCCAAGAACTTATCAAAACTTTCATAATGCTCATTCGTTGTTCAAAATAACATAATCCTATTTATGCCTGATTTCAAATTACTAATCGAAGGCGACTTATAAGTCTAAAGAACCTGCAAACTTGTTCTGAATAAATATTATTTGCAATATACAGAAAATAAACGTTCATTATTATATCAAATGGGCAGCAAATTTTTTTAAATTTCTTATTTATATAAAAAAAGTTGATACCCTGTATTTGTTAATTTCTCTGTATTCATCATTATAAAATAAATATTTATCCATAATTTTGCAATATTAAAATATAATATTTTTGCAGGATTATTATTGTAATGCTGCATATTTATATTATAATTAATATATATGGCTATTTGTATCCATATAACAAATCAATAATATCAATTGGAGGTGCCCCAATGAAGCAGATTACAGGTTTACCACAAAAACAGGGGCTTTATGATCCCGAATATGAAAAGGATAGCTGCGGCGTCGGTTTTGCCGTAAACATCAAGGGAGAAAAAACACATGATATTGTAAAAAAAGGACTCAAGATACTCGTAAATTTAACACACAGGGGTGCTGTAGGTTCAGACCCTAAAACCGGAGATGGCGCCGGCATACTCGTACAGATACCCGATGAATTTTTCAGGATAAACTGTGAAAGCATAGGTATAGATTTGCCGTCTGCAGGTGAATATGCAGTCGGCATGATTTTTCTTCCCAGAGAGCCTGCATTAAGGTTCCAATGCGAAGGGATAGTCGAAAGGATAGCCGAAGACGAAGAACAAAAATCCTTGGGGTGGAGGAGTGTCCCTGTGAACAATAGCGTCATAGGCGAGACTGCAAAGGGAACGGAACCCGTCATAAGGCAGGTGTTTATCAAAAGCAGCTGCAAAACCCGCATGGAATTTGAAAGAAAACTATATGTGATAAGAAAAAGAGCCGAAAGCGAGGTCAAGAAGCTTTTAAAAAGAGGAGCTGAATATTTCTATATATGCAGCCTTTCAAGCAGGACTGTTATCTATAAGGGTTTGCTTCTCGCAGATCAGATAAAGAAATATTATATAGACCTCGATGATATAAATTTCAAGAGCGCAATTGCTCTCGTGCATCAAAGATACAGTACGAATACATTCCCCACATGGGACCTTGCACAGCCTTTCAGGTATCTTGCACATAACGGTGAAATAAATACTATAAGAGGAAACAGAAACTGGATGCATGCAAGAGAGGGAATATTGAAGTCATACGTGTTTAAAGATGATTTAAAAAAACTTTTCCCGATTATAAACCTGAACGGGAGCGATTCCGCCTCCCTCGATAATGCATTTGAACTTTTGGTGCAGGACGGAAGGAGTCTCCCCCACGCAATGATGATGCTTATACCTGAGGCATGGGATGGAAACTCATCCATGGAAAAATATAAAAAAGATTTCTATGAATACCATGCTTCACTTATGGAGCCATGGGACGGGCCTGCCGCTGTCGCTTTCACCGACGGGGTATCAGTAGGCGCTGTGCTCGACAGAAACGGTCTAAGGCCCGCAAGATATTCAATAATGAAAAACGGGATCGCAGTGGTCGCATCCGAAACAGGCGTGCTCGATTTTAAACCCGGCGAGATACTTGAGAAGGGTAAATTAAAACCCGGCGAGATGCTTTTAATAGATACTTCAAAGGGTAGAATAATGAAAGACGAGGAGATTAAAAAAGCCGTTTGCACTGCAAAGCAATATGGCTGCATCATAAAAATGGGCAAAATAAACATAGAAGATTTCTACGGTATTCAGGATAATACCTGTATAAACCCTGTTATATTAAAGGAAAAGCAAATTTCATTTGGCTATACACTTGAGGATTTGAATGTGCTGATAGGACCTATGGCAAGGGATGCCAAAGAGCCCATAGGCTCCATGGGAAATGATACACCCCTTGCAGTTCTTTCAAACAGAGAGCAGAATTTATTTTTCTATTTCAAGCAGTTGTTTTCCCAAGTTACAAATCCCCCTATAGATCCTATAAGGGAAAAAATAGTTATGTCGCTTATAAATTTTATAGGGACCGATGAAAATATATTAATCAAAGATAAGGAAATAAACCCGTTTTTAGAGATCAAGAGCCCCATACTTACGGATATGGAAATGTCGAGGATAAAAGGGCTTAGAAACAAGGATTTTAAATCTACTGTGATTCCAATGACATTCAGGTACGATACAGGTATCGAAGGCTTCAAAAAAGCAGTTGACACGATATGTGAAAGAGCGTCAAAAAGGATTGAGGAAGGCTATAATATTATCATCTTAAGCGATAAAATGGTTGACTCATACGATGCTGCCATACCCAGCCTGCTGGCCGTATCAGCTGTGCAGCACCACCTTATAATGGAAAAAACAAGATCCAAGGTCTCTCTTATAGTGGAAACAGGTGAGGCAAGAGAGACCATGCACTTTGCGCTTTTGATAGGTTATGGCGCAACAGCAGTAAACCCATATCTTGCATTTGAAACGATCGACAATATGGTGGGCGAGGAAGAAATACAGAGAATCTCAGCCGATAAGGCAAAGGAAAATTATATTAAAGCCGTCAATGACGGAATATTAAAAATACTTTCAAGGATGGGAATATGCACCCTCCAAAGTTACCATGGAGCGCAGATATTCGAAGCTATAGGCCTTTCAAAAGAATTTATCGATAAATATTTCGAAGGCACTCCCTCGAGGATAGGAGGCATAGGGATAGATATCATAGCTAAAGAAACTTTAAAAAGGCACGATAGGGCGTTCAATAACATAAGGGGACCTGAATGTGAGCTCGATATCGGCGGGCAATACTCCTGGAGAAAACAAGGGGAATTCCATCTTTTCAACCCCGGTACCATAAGCTACCTTCAAAAGGCCGTAAGATCTGGAAGTTATGAAAAGTACAAGGAATATGCCGCACTTGTAAATAACCAGAGCAAAAATCCATGCACGCTCAGAAGTCTATTCAAACTAAAATATCAAAAACCCATTCCTCTCAATGAAGTTGAACCTGTGAGCGAGATAATAAAGAGATTTTGCACCGGCGCCATGTCCTTTGGCTCTATAAGCAAAGAAACTCACGAGACCATCGCCATCGCAATGAACAGGTTGGGAGCCAGAAGCAATTCCGGAGAAGGCGGAGAAGACAGGGAAAGGTATAAAATAGATTCAAATGGCGACAACAGAAGAAGCGCAATAAAGCAGGTGGCATCCGGACGCTTTGGGGTAACTACGGAATACCTTGTAAATGCAGATGATATACAGATTAAGATATCCCAGGGTGCAAAACCCGGAGAAGGCGGCCATCTCCCCGGGAAAAAAGTCGATGCAAATATAGCAAGAGTAAGGCACTCTGTTCCGGGTATAGATTTGATATCCCCTCCTCCACATCATGATATATACTCGATAGAGGATCTGTCCCAGCTTATCTTCGACTTGAAGAATGTGAACCCTTCGGCTCGAATCAGCGTCAAGCTTGTTTCAGAAGTCGGGGTTGGCACCGTTGCGGCAGGTGTCGCAAAGGCTCATGCGGATGTTATATTGATAAGCGGATATGACGGAGGCACAGGAGCATCGCCGTTGTCCTCGATTAAACATGTGGGCATCCCATGGGAATTAGGCCTGTCGGAAACCCATCAGGTACTGCTACTGAATAACTTGAGAAGCAGGGTAAGGCTGCAGGTTGATGGGCAGCTTAAAACAGGCAGGGACGTCGTAATAGCGGCTCTTCTTGGAGCTGAAGAATTCGGATTTGCCACTGCATCCTTAGTATGTTTGGGCTGCTGCATGCTTAGAAAATGCCATCAGAATACATGTGAAATGGGCATTGCAACGCAGGATGAGGACCTCAGAAAGAACTTCAGGGGCAAGAGCGAATACCTCATAAATTACTTTACGTTCGTAGCCTCAGAAGTCAGGGAGATTATGGCCAAGCTAGGTTTCAGGACGATTAACGAGATGGTGGGAAGAGTCGATAAGATCGAAGATAATCTGCCCTTGGAGCACTGGAAAGCAAAATACCTGGACTTTTCGTCTATATTATATAAACCGGATATCCCGAAAAGAATAAAACCCTATTGTGTAAAATCTCAGGATCACGGTCTTAAAAACTCTATAGACTACAGGCTTATTGAAGTTTCAAGGGAAGCACTGGACGAGGGCAAACCGATCAGGGGAAGTTTTGAGATTAAAAACTCCAACCGTGCTGTCGGAGCGATGCTGAGCGGTGAGATAGCCAAGCGTTACGGACAGGACGGCCTTCCCGATGATACAATAGTGTTCAATTTTAAAGGTTCTGCCGGACAAAGCTTCGGAGCATTCGGCGCAAAAGGGCTTACTCTCGTGCTCGAAGGTGATGCCAATGACTATGTGGCAAAGGGTTTATCGGGCGCAAAGATAATATTAAAAACGCCACACGACGCTGCTTATAAGCAGGATGAAAACTTTATCGCAGGAAATACCATTCTTTATGGAGCGACGAGCGGAAAAGTATTTATAAACGGGCTTGTCGGTGAAAGATTTGCAATAAGAAACAGCGGAGCAGAAGCAGTCGTCGAGGGAGTCGGTGACCATGGCTGCGAATATATGACAGGAGGAACAGTAGTTGTAATAGGCAGCACCGGAAGGAACTTTGCAGCAGGCATGAGCGGCGGTATCGCATATGTGCTCGATGAATATGGAGACTTCGAAGACAAATGCAATACAGATCTTGTAGTAATCGATAAAATAAATAACTTAGATGAAAACAAAATACAAAATCTTATAAAAGAGCACTTAAAATATACAGGAAGCAGAAAATCAAACGAGATGCTAAACAATTGGGACAAGTATATGTGCATGTTTAAAAAGGTGATTTCCGTTCAGTATAAAAAAATACTTGAACAGAAAGAACTTTTAAAGGTAGGTGCCTGATATGGGAAAATCGACAGGTTTTAAGGAATACAGCCGGCAGTTAAGGAAAGAAAGGCCGATCGGCGAAAGGATAAAAGATTACAAAGAAATATATGAAAGTTTTTCCGGCAATGATATCAAATTGCAGGCTGCACGATGCATGAACTGCGGCACGCCGTTTTGCAATTGGGCATGCCCATTGGGAAATCTTTCTCCTGATTTTAACAATATGGTATATAACGGTCACTTGCGAAAAGCATATAAAAGGTTGATACTTACAAGTATTTTCCCGGAGTTTACCGGAAGGCTCTGCCCCGCGCTATGTGAAGGTTCATGCACCCTTGGAGTAAACAGGCAACCTGTTTCCGTAAGAGATATAGAGCTATATATAATAGAAAAAGCTTACGAAAAGGGATGGGTTACTCCACACATTCCAAGCATAAGAACGGGTAAAAAAGTTGCGATCATAGGTTCAGGCCCTTCGGGCCTTGCAGCAGCAGCATTCCTTAATATGCTCGGACATTTTGTAACCGTGTTTGAAAGATCTGATGAGGTCGGTGGGCTTCTAAGATACGGCATACCTGATTTCAAGCTCGAAAAGCACATAATCGACAGAAGGATATCGTTAATGGAGCAGGAAGGAATAATATTTAGAACAGGAGAATATATAGGCAAAAACCGCAGCATTTTTGACATATCGGATAAATACGATGCGTTGCTGCTTGCGGGAGGCTCCACCGTCCCGAGAGACTTAAATATAGAAGGCAGAGAGCTCGAAGGAGTATATTTTGCAGTAGATTATCTCACACAGCAGAACAGGAAAAATGCAGGTAAAAGCATTGCTAGCAATGAAATAAGCGCAAAAGGCAAAACAGTAGTCATAATAGGAGGCGGTGACACAGGTTCCGATTGCATAGGCACTGCAGTAAGGCAAGGCGCAAAAAAAGTTTATCAATATGAGATAATGCCAAAGCCACCTGAGGTGAGGGATGAAACCATGCCATGGCCCGACTTTCCCAAGACGCTTAAAACTACATCCTCCCATGAAGAGGGTTGCATCAGAAAATGGTGTATATCTGCAAAGAAAATCATCGGTGAAGGCGGAAAAGTCAAATCTGTCATATCCAAAGATGTCTCATGGGAAAAGGATGCAAACGGCATGACAATGAAAGAGATCCAAGGCTCTGAATTTGAACAGCAGGCAGATATGATAATACTCTGTATGGGATTTTTGCATTGTGAGCATGAAAGCATTGCCGACAGATTAAATTTACAGTTTGATGCTAAAGGCAACATTAAAACCGATGAAGATTATATGGCATCAATAGACGGAATGTTTGCCGCCGGCGATATGAGAACTGGCCAATCCTTAGTCGTCCGGGCAATAAGCGACGGTATCAACGCGGCAAAATGCATAGACAAATATTTAATGAAATGATTTTTTTAGCCATTAAAGAAATAAGCTGTCAGGAATTACCTGACAGCTTATTTCTTTAATGGCACTTTGAATATCCGCATGACGGACATATAACACAACCATCCTGGTGTGTTATATGTCCCCCGCACTCAGGACATCTTGGCCCCTTTTTATCATCCAGCCCTATCGATACTTCCTGCAATGGCGATATATCCGGCCCATCCTCTTCAGATACTTCAGAATCATATTTATCCGAAGATGACTGTAAATTCATTACCCTTTCTATAGTTTTAGCTATGGCATCGGGACAGGAAAGCACCTTTATATCCTTATTATTCGCCTTCTGCCTTATGGTGGAATGGCAACGTATACCCTTTAACTGTCCTATTATTTCTTTGACATCAATTCCAGATCTTAACGCAATGGATATAAGCCTGCTTGCTGCCTCAGACTGGGATGGGCATCCGCCTGCCTTTCCTACATTCGTAAATACCTCGCATATGCCGTTGTCATCGTAATTCACCGTAATGTACAAACTTCCACAGCCTACCCTGACTTTTTCCGTAATGCCGGTGGTAATTTCAGGTCTCTGTCTTGGGACAATCTTAAAATCTTCATGCCCCTCTTTCTTTTCCGTACCGCCAATATTCAATACCTGGGTATCGCGGCTTCCATCCCTGTAAATTGTGACGCCCTTACATCCCAACTTATATGCAAGCATAAATACTTCCCTTACATCATCGCGTGTGGCATCATGCCTGAAATTAACTGTTTTTGAGACGGCATTGTCAGTATGCTTCTGAAACGCAGACTGCATCTTTATATGCCAGTAGGGATCTATGTCATGTGCTGTCACAAATACTTTTTTCATATCTTCAGGAACATCGAGGCCCGATAGGCTCCCAGCCTTTGCAATTTCCCTCATAAGCTCTTCCGTATAAATGCCTCTCTTCTTTGCGGCTTCTTCAAATACAGGATGGACTTCAACCAATTTGTTGTTATCCATAACATTTCTTACATATGAAATAGCAAATAAAGGCTCGATGCCGCTGGAGCACCCGGCTATAATGCTTATAGTTCCTGTCGGGGCTATAGTCGTCGTTGTAGCATTTCTTATGACATCACCTTTATAGATACTGTCCTCTATTGCAGGAAATGCCCCCCTTATTTTGCCAAGCTTTCTCGATGTCTCCTTCGATTTATCATTTATGAATTTCATCAGATTTTCCGCAAATTCAACACCTTCATCGGAATTATAAGGTATTCCAAGCTCTATAAGAAGATCCGCAAACCCCATTATTCCAAGGCCTATTTTCCTGGTTTTTTTAGTCATCTCTTCGATTTTCTTCAGAGGATATCTGTTTACATTGATGACATTATCGAGGAAATGCACGGCCAGATCCACAACCTCGCCAAGTCTTTCATAATTGACCTCAGTCTTGCTGCCATTCCTCTTAACCATTTTTGATACGTTGATGCTTCCTAAGTTACAACTCTCATACGGAAGCAATGGCTGTTCACCACAGTTGTGCACTACAATATTGTTTGCGATAAACAGATGATTTACCTCTTCTGTAATATCATAAACTTCTTCTTCCTTTAGATATTCTAGGCTTTCAAACTCGGAATACATAAACTCATTCCCATTCAAAACTTTTATCATATCCCGCGAACATAAATCGCCGGCTGCCTTCCAGCCGCTTATAGTCATAATTTTGTGATCCGCCGTAAGTTTGATCTCATATCCGCCTTTTACTTTCAAAAGATAAACGGGTTTTATACCTGTTTTAAATGCAGATGCCTTGTAATATTTTCTGTCTATACTCAATATTGAAGCTTCTTTTATACTGTCTATCCTTACTTTGCCGTTCTCTGTTTCGACTAAGGTATCTCCGGTTACACATGGATTTGTACTCTCTATCTCGCCAAGTCCGGGAGTCGGATTGTCACGGTTCAGTCTATCCAGGAAAACTATTCCCGGTTCTCCGTTATTCCATGCCATATCGACTATAAGATCGAATACTTTTTTTGCATTTAATCGATCCGTAACTTTCTTCGTATGAGGATCTACCAAGTTATAATCCTCTCCACTTTCTACTGCTTTCATAAACTCTTCAGTTATTCCGACACTTATATTGAAATTTGTAATATCCGAATTTTGTTTTTTACACTGTATGAAATCGAGTATATCGGGGTGGTCTACACGAAGTATCGCCATATTGGCACCCCTTCGTCTTCCCCCTTGTTTTACAGCTTCAGTAGCGGCATTGAAAACTTTTATAAAGCTGATGGGTCCTGATGCCACACCACCTGTAGTCCTTACAACCGCACCCTGAGGCCTCAATCTTGAAAAGCTAAAACCTGTCCCTCCGCCGCTTTTATGTATTAATGCGGCGTTCTTTACTGCATCGAATATCCCCTCCATAGAGTCTTCAACCGGAAGAACAAAGCAGGCAGAAAGCTGCCCCAAATCCTTTCCGGTATTCATAAGCGTAGGTGAATTCGGAATAAATTCAAGATTGACCATCATTTTGTAAAAACTATCTTCTAAAGCTTTAGTATCTGACTTCCCATACCTTTCATCAGCTTTGGCTATCGTTGACGCAACCCTCCTGAACATTCCTTCAGGAGTTTCAACCACATTCCCCTCTGCATCTCTGCTTAAATATCTTTTCTCGAGTACCTTAATCGCATTTTTTGATAAGGCCATAAGTGCACCTCCAATACACAATATTTAGTATAGTATATGTAATTAGTATACTAAATATTGTACATTTTATGTTTTATAATTGCAAAACCCATATTTGTTATTTTTACTATATTAAATGGCACAAACTGAATGTTTTCTGCTATTTAGTCTCAAAATCTTATCAGCAAATATCCATTTTGAATATTTACAGAAATATTTGAAATTGAACTGTGCCACGCCGGTAGGAAAATTTTTATTTCTCAAAAAAATAAAATGGCTCCTCGGATTGGATTCGAACCAACAACCCTCCGGTTAACAGCCGGAT
>JASEJN010000065.1 GCA_030016385.1 Clostridiales bacterium
TACCATAATATTCCTTAATACCCTAAATAATCAGTTAGCACAACAGATTAAATTACTTTAAGATAAACTTCATAATAATTGCTATTACTTCTTATTTATTTAATGTTTATATATAAAAATAGCAAGTTATATGAAGAAATATAAAAAGGAAAAAATACAAAAAATTATAAAATTTTTGATAGTATATCAATATTTCGAGTACTACATAATAAAAGAGGAGGGTAAGTTAATGATAACGAAATCAAAAGCTTGGAAAATAATATTTTCAATGCTATTAATTATGATCCTTGTTATGAACGTTAATACAATACATGTATCTGCTAGTACAGTATATGCATGTCTTGATAACGATACTACTAGTAAAGGATTTGTTAATTATAAGCGTGGTGGTTGGGCTTATCTATCAACGTTGAACTATAATAGTCCTGGTTTTCAGCCATATTGGGGCGATGAGCGTCAGTATAATGGTATATACAGCTCTGATTATTACTATAGTTGGACTTCATATTCATCACATGTTAATGAGTTAACAGATATGAGAGTCTATTTATGGGATGACCAGCCGGTATCAATGGCTGATTATTATATATTAGATTCAAGTGGTCATTTTGCTTATATATCTAGCATTGACCAAAATACAGCTCAATATGGATGGAATAAATTATATTGGGAACATCCAATAATTCCAAATCAATATTTTGATATTATAGTTAAACCAGCTTTTGATGATTTCCGGCCAATTGCTGCAGATTGCATAGAAGTCT
This sequence comes from Clostridiales bacterium, assembly GCA_030016385.1. Lineage (NCBI taxonomy): Bacteria > Bacillati > Bacillota > Clostridia > Eubacteriales > Clostridiales bacterium. The sequence goes on from JASEJN010000065.1 coordinate 765, forward strand.
ATTATACAAATTAATAAAGATTGTATGAAATGTATATAATTTATATATTAACATAAATTAGCATTAGATTTATAATTAGAATGAAATAATTAAATTTTATAGAGTGAGGGTTGCTTTGTAAATTATGAAAATCTAAGAATGAGTGAGATATTTAAAGAAAATTAAAGATTATAGAGGGAGAGTAAAAATAATGAAAAATAAAAAATTGTTAATACCAGTTTTATGTGTAGCACTAGCATTATTTGTTGCAGGTACATTATTATTAAAACCAGCTAAAGCTACAGATACAGCGCTTAAGCAAAAAGTACAAAATCTAATGGGGAACAGTATTGATAATTTTAGCAGTGCCGAAGGCAGTTTCGTTTTAAATACAAAAGTCGGGAAATCAACAATTGATTATAAAGTAAGACTAAAAGGTGTTCCTTCAGGTTATGAAGAAGCCAAAAGTCCTAATGGTACAACTACTGTTACTATATATGATGGAAATATAAATAAACTTGAAAAATATAATATTGAAAAAAAGGAATATACTAGTGTGAAAACTGCGACAGGAAATGTAAAAAGTGAAGTAAAAGAGCCAATACATGATAATGTACCATATAATGTAAAAGATAGATATTCCATGGAGGATAATGTGCCAGTTTATCAATATAGGAGTAATCCAGCATGCATGCAAATGTCACGTACTAGTCTTTTCCCGCAGGAAGCCATACTTGGATTCCTTAAGGATTACAATAAATGGGATATCACAAGCAGTGATAAATTATTGGGATATGATACTTACGTTATAACTGGTGATTTAGATAGTTATTACCATAAAAAACTTGGTACAAAATTTAAATGGTGGGTGGAAAAAAATACAGGTATTTTATTAAAAGAGGAAATATATGATAGTACCGGAAAAGTAACAGAATCATTGGAAACTACCTCTTTGAAGTTAAATACAAACATAGATGATAAAGTATTTACAAAGGCAGATAAATCAGAATATAAACTCGTGGACCCTCTTAAAGCAGCTGTTGAAGATACTACAAAAAACTTCCCGAATAAAAAATAAAGTCTGTAAGAACAGTCTCCTATAGTGAGAACATTATAGGAGGCTGTTTTAAATTAATGAGGTTATATTTTATTTAATGGAGATATATCATTAATGAAAAAAACGATTATAAAACTTATTTCATATACAGTTATATTTGTTTCCTTAGCAGCTATGACAATTGTAGTATTAAATATCAGACATACTGCTAATATAGCAGTAACAGATTCTGAAATCAAAAATCGTATGCTAACTTATAAGGAGGCCGAAAAATCAAAGGATTGGATATATGAAGGTCTAAATATTTTAACATATAATGGCATTCCTTATATGTTTTATAGCAACACCGGCTCTTTAGAAAGATTTAATTATACAAATAACTTAAATGATTACAAAAAATGTAAAAAAGTTGTCGATTTTATAACAGGATTAGCATGTATATCAACTTATATGGGTACTGGTGACGACAGGTATTTAAATATTGCTGAGAACACAGCCAAATTACTGGATAAAATCCTGCCTGATAATGGATTATTACCATATTACTCTTTAGATGATAAAAAAATCATTGATATTCATACCATATCTCCGGGGACCAATGGACAAGCAAGTGTTATAGAGTACATATCCTATCTTGCAAAAATTGATAAATCTTTTATTCCTTTATTGGATAGACTTGCTAATGGCCTCATAAAATATGGTCTTAACCAACAAAATAATCTTGCTTGGTTTCGTATAAATGACGTAACAGGCCAGCCGGTTAAAGATTCTGTTTTCAGCTATGAAAGCCAGCTTGGCAGCCAGAGCGTAAGTGTTGCTCAAGCCTTATTATTTGCTTATGATGTCAATAAAGATAAAACTGAATATAGGGATAAAGCTATTTCAATACTAAATTCTATTTGGAATACAAGAAACAAATCTACGAATCTAATCTCTGAAGTTTATGATGTTAGAAATAATAGAGTTGGGGAAATTCTTTATCCATACCAATATTTCAGATATGACGATATGGGTGGGGCTTATATACGCGGTTTAACTTTAGCTTATCAATTGACAAATGATAAACACATTAAAAACATAGCAAAATTATATATTAATGCTGTATTAAATGGAACATGGGATACACAGATAAACGGAGGTGCATTCAGATACGTAAGCAGTGTGGAGGGTAAACCTATTATGCAAACAGTTGGGATAATGCACGGATTATTTTTGGGGACTCTTCTGGAAGCAAATGATATTTTCTATAACGGACAAAATACAGATATACTAAATAAATGTATTATAAATGCGAATCATACAATCATAGACGATTTTGATGTTAAAAATCATATGATTCCCCATCAGCTTTATAAAACGGGTAAATATTATAAAAATGATAGTGACTCTGAACTTGGATATGCTGTGCTGCAGTATCCGGTAGGTTATGGCAGTCTTTCTAACGCAACAGGTGATAATAAATACAGAGATAAAGATAATACTATTATCAAGGTTTTGGTAAATAGATTTAAAAAAGGGGATAATATTAATTCTCCAAAGGGATTTGTAAATATATTAGAGACTCAGCCGCCTTATAATTACGAGATGGATTATTCTAAGCCTGTATGGATGGTTGAATCTCTTTATCTTCCATCATACTTGCTTTTTAACAGCATCCATCCAAGTAAAACTGTAAAAATCAACTGGTATAAAGGGACTAATCCAGGTGTTTTTGGTATTGTTTGCGATATGCCTTATTGGGATTTGGACAAAGTGCAGTTTAAAAACAAGATACTTACCCTTAATGAAGTCAATGGCAAGGGAGATATAGATTTGATTGATATGGGTTATATAATTAATAAGGTTTATGTTGACGGCAAATTGTATAATAATCATAATTTGACGATTGTACATACACTTTCAGGTACACACAGTTATAGGATAATCTTTCATTGAGTCACCTAAATTGGATTCTTAGTAAAAACTGAAGTTATGGTACCAAAACAGAGTAGGAGATCTTTTGACGACCGTTTTTGACGGCACAATACTATTCGTAAAACGCAGGTTTTACGAATAGTATTGATTTTTTTAACCCCCTATTGTATAATAAATACAAGATAATTGTTTTTTATCAATAAATTTTTGAGGTGATATTTATGCTTGCAGATACAACTTATCAGGAAGAATTAAAACAGCGCAGAACTTTAAAGTTAAGAGGATTGGTAGACAAATTGCCCAGACTGTGCAGACAGTATTTTATAGGCATTGAGCCTACGACCTCCGTTATGACAAGAATTGCTTACGCTTACGATCTTGGCATATTCTTTAACTACCTTCATGACTACAATGAATATTTCAAGCAAAAAAAATTACGCGATATCTCCATTAATGACCTTGAACGTGTAAGCTCAGATGATATTGAATTATTCCTTGAATATTTAAATCTATATACCAGGAGTGATACTAATAATCCTGATGTTTCATATGAGTATTCCAATAATAATAAAGGCAAAGCGAGAAAGTTATCTTCCATAAGGTCCTTATATAAATATTTTTATAAAAGGCATAAAATCAAGGTAGATCCCTCTTTATTCGTTGAAACCCCAAAGATTAAGCAAAAACCCATTATAAGGCTGGAGGTTGATGAGGTTGCAAATCTCCTCGATACTGTAGAATCCGGAGATAAACTTACGGATACACAGCTTAGATATCAGAAATACACACGCTTAAGGGACCTTGCAATACTGACTCTGTTTCTCGGAACAGGCATAAGAGTAAGCGAACTTGTAGGAATAAATATATCCGATATCGATTTTAAAATAAATGGTTTTAAGATCACCAGAAAAGGCGGAAACCAGGTTATATTATATTTCAGCAACGAGGTCAAAAATACTCTAATTGAATATCTGAAGGACAGAAATAAAATAAGGACAATATCAGGACACGAAGATGCGCTTTTTATCTCCCTTCAAAGGAAAAGAATAAGTGTTAGAACCGTAGAAAATCTGGTAAAAAAGTATACAAGAATAGTCACCAATTTAAAGAATATATCCCCTCACAAGCTCAGAAGCACATATGGTACCAATCTTTACAGGGAAACCGGTGATATATATCTTGTCGCAGATGTACTGGGGCACAAGGATGTTAACACTACTAAAAAGCACTATGCTGCCATCGACGATGAAAAAAGAAGAATGGCAGCAAAAGTTGTGAAGCTCAGGGAAGATTGATTACCTGTATAGTGCGGAAGGTATCTTTATCTTTTGACCCGGCATTATGTTTGAGGATTCCATATAATTTAATTTCTTGATGTCATATATAGCTTTTCTTATATCTATATTATCTGTACAATTATTTTTAACAATGCTCCAGAGGGTGTCGCCCTTTTCGACAGTTATTATTTTTACCGCCGGCACCCTCTTTGTGGCCCCTTTTGCTAAAATTACATTAACGGAAACTGTGACAAATATGATAAGCAATATGTATAAGAATTTCCTTTTAAAAAGTTTGCCCATTGCATATACCCCCATTTTTGCAGAACATGTGTTCGCCTTATTATCTTTATTTTAATAGAACATATGTTCTATGTCAAGCATATTATTTAAAAATCTTCTACTCGAACATAAGTTTGTCAATATATTTTCCATATGTTATAATGTATATAAATTATTTCCTTATGTCATGCTAAATATGACATGATTGGCATACGAAATATGACATGTGAAACTTGTGAGGTGCATTATGTTGGAAAGCAGTACTACTAAAAATAACAAACAAATACAAATACTTGAATTTATAAAAAAAGAAATAAATGATAAAGGTTATCCGCCTTCCGTAAGGGAGATAGGCGCAGCAGTCGGTTTGAGATCTACCTCCACCGTACATGGACATCTTGAAAGGCTTGAAAAAAAAGGTCTGATTAGAAGGGATGCTACAAAACCAAGAGCCATAGAGGTGCTGGATGAGTTTCAAAATAATAAAAAAGAAATGATTGATATACCTGTCGTAGGGAAAGTTAGAGCCGGTGAGCCGATTCTTGCGGTTGAAAACGTTGAGGATGTCGTTCCTTTGCCTATGGATTTTATAAGAACAAACAATCAGACATTTATATTGAAGGTACAGGGAGATAGCATGATTGAAGCCGGCATATTGGACGGCGATTATCTTATCGTCGAGCAAAGGAATACGGCAGAAAACGGAGAAATTGTTGTAGCTCTTATCGATGATAGCGCCACTGTAAAGACTTTTTACAAGGAAGATGGATATATAAGGCTTCAGCCTGAGAATTCCAGCATGTCACCTATTATTTCGAATGATGTTGTAATATTGGGAAAAGTTATAGGGCTTTTTAGAAAGATATAAATTAAAGCCACTTCAAATTTGAAGTGGCTTTAATTTATATCTTAATATACCCTTTATTATAAAGATTCTGCAGTGCTATAAGTATTCCGACCTTTGCGTGTTCGTATGTCAGTCCGCCTTGAAGATATGCTACATATGGAGGTCTTATGGGAGCATCTGCGCTCAATTCTATGGATGAACCCTGTATAAAGCCGCCTGCCGCCATTATAATCTTATCGCTATATCCAGGCATATCCCACGGCTCCGCATCAACAAACGAATCTACCGGAGAACCTTTTTGTATTCCCTGACAGAAAGATATCAACATATCTTTGTTATTGAACTTTATGGCTTGTATTATATCGCTTCGCGGGCTATCCGCTTTAGGGCTAACTTCAAACCCCAACATTTCAAATATCTTGGAGCAGAAAACAGCACCTTTCAATGCCTCAGACGTTATATGAGGCGCCAAAAACAAACCTTGATAAAACTGACGCATTACTCCAAATGTAGAACCGCATTCACGGCCTATTCCTGGGGCTGTAAGCCTGAAAGAAGCATTATTCACATATTTTGCCCTTCCAGCTACGTAGCCGCCTGTTGGAGCAATACCGCCTCCGGGATTTTTGATAAGAGACCCTGCAATAATATCGGCCCCTACTTCTGTCGGCTCATGTATATCTATAAACTCGCCATAGCAGTTATCCACAAAGCAGATTACATCATTTCGTATATCCTTTATAAATTTTATTATCTTGTCTAAATCTTTCAATCTTAAGGATGGTCTCCATCCATAGCCGGTGGATCTCTGTATTTCTATCATGCTGATAGATTTATCGCATTTTAGCAAAGCAGCTATTTTACCATAGTCGAATTTGCCTTCGGGTGTCAGGTCTATTTGCTTATAATTTATGCCATACTCTTTTAACGACCCCGGACTCTTCTTTATGCCGATTACATCTTCCAGAGTATCATAAGGTTTGCCTGTTATCGACAGCAGCGTGTCTCCCGGCCGTAAATTGCCAAATAAGGCCACCGATATAGCATGTGTGCCTGAAACAAAATGGGGCCTTACCAGACAGTCTTCAGCGCCAAATATATCGGCATACACCCTGTCAAGAGCATCCCTGCCTATATCTCCATATCCATATCCCGTTGTACATGTAAAATGTGCATCCGATATTCTATTCTTCTGAAAAGAGTTCAATACCTTATACTGGTTGTATTCCTTTATTTCATCTATTGCTTCAAACCTTTGCCTTATATCGCTTTCGGCATTTTCACATAACTCACATAACTTCTTATTTATGTGAAATGCATCCGTCAGATATTCTTTTGAACATGATAACATCTATACCACCCTCCAGTTGTCACAATGAATATTCTATCATAATAGGGCGGTTTATGGCAATTACTCCTCTGTTGTTTTTTCTTCTTCAGGAACGTCTTCTGATTCCGATTCTGACGTATTGAATAATACAGGCTTCTGCGGGGAAATCGTCGATACTGCATGTTTATATATCAATAGCTGCTTCCCTTCGCTGTCCAGTATTATGGTGAAGTTGTCAAACCCTTTTACGTATCCCTTAATTTGAAAGCCGTTTGCAAGATGTATGGATACAGGTATATGTCCCTTCCTTGCCTGATTTAGAAATACATCCTGTAGATTATTATTAACCTTGTTCATTATTATCACCCTCCGAAAATCTTTTATAATTATTTCTATACTAAATTGAGTTTTCCTGCAACATAGTCAGCAATATTTTGAACTATGGAATTCTCATCTGTAAAATCATCGACATCTATCCAGTAAATCAAATCCTCTCTTTTAAACCATGTAATCTGGCGCTTGGCAAAATGCCTCGTGCATTCTTTTAATTTATATACCGCATCATCTAAAGAGCATTCGCCGAATAAATATGGTATTATTTCCTTGTATCCAAGGCCCTGCATGGAAGTCAAATCTCTGCTGTATCCCATGTCTAAAAGTCTTTTAACCTCATCTACAAGTCCCTGTTCGATCATTTTATCTGCTCTTGAATTTATCCTTTCATAAAGTTTCTTTCTATCCATCATGAGCCCTACCACACAGGTGTCATATTCGCCCGGCGCAAGTTTTGTCTGGCTTCTATAATCAGGCATTGTTTTGCCCGTAAGCTTAAATACTTCAAGAGCCCTTATGACCCTTTTCAAATCATTTGCATGCAACCTTTTGAATGAATCAGGATCTTTGTCCTTCAGCATATTATGCACATATTCATTTCCGTAAAGCTTCGCGGCTTTCTGCAATTCTTCCCTGTAAGGCTTATCGCATACAACGCCTGCAAAATTCAGATTATGGGTAAGTGACTTGATATATAGCCCGGTGCCGCCTACCACTATAGGCAGCTTATGGCGGCTTAATATATCATCTATTTTTTCTCCTGCAAGCTTTCTGTATAAAGCTACCGAAAACTCTTCATCCGGATATACAACATCTATCAAATGATGCTTTATTCCCTGCATCTCATCTTTTGAAGGTTTTGCCGTGCCGATATCCATATACTTATAAACCTGCATGGAATCTGCAGAAATTATTTCTGCATTCAATAATCCGGCAAGCTGTATCGATATTTTTGTTTTTCCAACAGCCGTAGGCCCCAATATTATAACTAATGGCTTATCCAATTCGGCATCTCCTATTGTATCCTCTTAAACTTTTTCTCTAATTCTTTTTCCGTTATCTTGATTATCGTGGGCCTTCCATGGGGACATGTATATGGATTAGCAGCCTGTCTCAGCATTTTAACCAATCCTTCCATTTCTATGTTATTCAATTTATCGTTTGCTTTTACGGCGCTCCTGCAGGCCATCGTATATAATATGTTATCTATTGTGCTTTTAGCGGATGTATTTCCTCCGTTTGCTAAATCTAATATTTCCATAAATAGCTTTTTAAGCTGTGGTTCGCCGAATACTATCGGAACAGCACGCAGCATAACTGAATTATTGCCAAAAAAATCAACTTCAAAACCTATTTTTTTCATAATTTCCATATTTTCTTTTAATATCTCTATTTCTTGTGGTGTAAGCTCTATAACAAATGGAGTCAATAATTTTTGGGAATTAATACCTCCTCTTTCAAAAGAGGATTTGAACTTTTCAAACAATACCCTCTCATGGGCAGCATGCTGATCGATTATATATAATCCGTCCGGTCCCTGGGCAAGTATGTAGGTGCTATTGCATTGGCCTATTATTATAAGTGGCGGTATTAAATTTCTGCTTTCCGTACGCACTCCATCATCACGCACTTCCTCAGGAGCATTATCTGTTTTTTCACCGTCTTCAATTTTAAACTCCTCTACGGGCCTGTATACTTTGCTGTATTCATTCCGCTCCAGAGCAATATCATTGACTTTGCCTGTCTCCTTTGAACTTATATCCTCGTAAAACTTTTTTTGCTCAAATTTTTGAGGCATTTCCCTTTCCTGAAATTCAGGTATGATAACTTCCCCTGCCAGACCGTTTCTTATGGTATTAAATACCGCTGAAAATACCTCTCTCTCATCTTGAAACCTTACCTCTGCTTTAGTGGGATGTACGTTTACATCTACAAACTCCGGGCAAATCGAAATAAAAAGTATGCAAAATGCAAACTTATTTACCGGAAGATATGTTTTATAAGCATTCTCCACAGCCGCGCACAGCATCCTGTTCTGTATATATCTGTTGTTGACGAAGAATGTCTCAAAGTTTCTGTTGGACCTGGCTGATTCAGGCCTCCCTATATAACCTGCTATAGAGAGTATATTCCCTTTATATGATACATCTATTAATGAATCATGATATTCCTTGCCATAAAGTGAAAGTATCGTACTTTTCAAGTCATTATTGCCGGGCGTATTGAAAATCAACTTCTTATTATTTATATATTTAAAGGTTATCTCAGGCTTGGACAGAGAAAGCTTCAGCACAATATCAGATATCAGTGCAGCTTCCCGCGATTCCTTCTTTAAAAATTTCAGTCTTGCCGGTGTATTGAAAAATAAATTCCTGACGGTGATCGTTGTCCCGTCCGGGCAGCCCGTACTTCCTGCAAATTTATATATTCCACCGTGGATTTCTATTCTTGTACCGTACGTTTCCTGTTTCAGTTTAGTTTGCATATCGACGTGGGATACGGCGGCGATGCTTGCGAGTGCTTCTCCCCTGAACCCAAGGGTTTTGATGCTGCTTAAATCGTCTTCGCTGTTTATCTTGCTTGTAGCATGCCTTATAAATGAATTTTTGGCATCATCCATATCCATTCCGCTTCCGTTGTCGGAGACCCTTATAAAAGTAGTTCCGCCGTCTTTTATCTCTACGGTTATGGAATTTGCACCGGCATCAATCGAGTTTTCAACCAGTTCCTTTACAACCGAAGCCGGTCTTTCGACTACTTCACCCGCAGCTATTTTGTTTGAAATATTTTCCCCGAGAATATGTATTTTGCCCATTTTACCCACCTCTAATCTTTGAATTTAGCTTCTTTTATCAGCTTATCCAGCATATTAATGGCATCGATAGGTGTTATTTTAAGTATATCGATCTTTCTAAGTTTATCAATTATGCCGGAATTTCTCACCCCGAAAAAGTCCAACTGCATATAATTTTCTTTATCTGAATCTGCAGCAACCTCTTCCTTTATCTTATTGTTGTTTTCGTTACGCTTGTTTATGTCATTCTCTTCAAGTTTATCGGCTATGCTTCGAGCCCTTTTTATCACTTCATCCGGAAGGCCTGCAAGCTTCGCTACCTGTATTCCATAGCTTCTGTCCGCGCCGCCTCTCATAATCTTCCTCAGAAAAATAATATCGTCACCATGTTCTTTTACGGATATACAATAATTCTTTATCCCGCTTACCCTGCCTTCAAGTTCTGTTAATTCGTGATAATGTGTCGCAAATAGCGTCTTGGCACCTATTTTCGATTTATCGCTTATATATTCTATTACGGACCATGCTATGCTCAAACCGTCGTATGTGCTTGTTCCCCTTCCCACTTCGTCCAGGAGAATAAGGCTGTCTCTGGTTGAATTGTTCAGTATGTTTGCCACCTCAGACATCTCCACCATAAATGTGCTTTGCCCCGACGACAGGTCGTCAGATGCACCGATCCTTGTAAATATCTTATCTACTATTCCTATCTTTGCATAACTTGCAGGCACGAATGACCCGATCTGAGCCATTATGACTATTAAAGCGACCTGCCTCATATATGTGCTCTTGCCGGCCATATTAGGTCCGGTTATGATCGCTATCCTGTTTTGATCATTGTCCAGTATCGTATCGTTGGGAACGAACATGCCATAAGAGAGTGTTTTCTCGATGACAGGATGCCTTCCGTCTTTTATTGTTATGGTGCCGTCCTGTGTAATCTCAGGCTTCACATAATCGTTTTCACTCGCCGCATTTGAAAGGGAACAAAGCACATCTACAGTTGAAACCGCCCATGACGTATTCTGCATTCTTTCAATTTGAGAGCGAATCTTTTCCCTTATATCACAGAACAGATCATATTCTATCTGTACAACCTTATCCTCGGCTCCAAGTATGGTGGATTCCATTTCCTTAAGCTCGGGAGTAACATACCTTTCGGAATTTGCCAGAGTCTGCTTTCTTATATATCTGTCCTGAGGAACGAGATTCAAATTTGCTTTTGTGACTTCGATATAATATCCAAAAACCTTATTGTAACCGACCTTGAGGGATTTGATATTTGTACTTTCCCTCTCTTTTTCTTCAAGCTTAACGATCCAGTTTTTTCCCTCAACGGAAGCGGTCCTCAGCTTGTCGACAGTTTCATTGTATCCGCCTTTTATAATAAAACCATCTTTAATCGATACGGGAGGATCGTCTGCTATAGCTTTGTCTATTAAACTGTATATATCATCAAGCACATCCATTTTGTTGAAAACATCTTTAAGCATAGGTGATTTGCATTCGCTTATGCATTTTTTTAATCCTGGCAGCAGTGAAATCGATTGCTTTAGCGATATAAGATCCCTTGCATTTAAATTGCCATACACTATTTTGCCTATCAGTCTTTCTATATCATATATTCCCTTAAGCTTTTCCTTTAATACTTCTCTCATGTAGACATTATTTAAAAGCTCTTCTACAGCGGTTTGCCTGCGGACGATATCTTTTGAGGATATAAGGGGTTCTTCAACCCATCTTCGAAGCATCCTTGCCCCCATCGCCGTATATGTTTTATCGAGGACCCAGAGAAGAGAATATTTTTTTGAATTGTTTCTGATCGTCTCTGTTAGCTCCAAGTTTCTTCTCGTAGACAGATCGAGCATCATAAAATCACCTACGGAATAAACTTCCATGATGTTTATATGAGATAAATCGGTTTTCTGAGTTTCCTCTATATAACTTAAAAGGGCGCCGCAGGCACATATCCCGAATTTTAAATTGGTTTTCCTGTCAAAATTCTTAAACTGGCTGTACACTTTTTCACTGCATTTTTTATATTCAAACGCTTCATCGTCGTACGGGTTCAATGAAATATTGAACCTTTCATTTATATACTTGATATATTTTTGACTTTTGGAAAATTCGCTGTTGTATATTATTTCAGAAGGATTCAATCTTGCTATCTCATCTGCAAGTTTTTGCTCCCCTGCATAATTTATCTGAGTAACATGAAATTCCCCTGTGGATATGTCGCAATACGATATACCATAATTTTCTTTATTCACATATACGCATATTATATAATTGTTTTTATTTTCATCAAGCATATTCGTATCGGTAATTGTTCCGGGTGTAATTATCTTTATTATATCCCTTTTAACTATGCCTTTTGCTTTTGCCGGATCCTCCATCTGTTCGCATATGGCAACTTTATGGCCGTTTTCAACCAGCTTTTTGACATATGAATCGGCAGCGTGAAAAGGTATTCCGCACATAGGGGCTCTCTCATCCATTCCGCAATCCTTTCCGGTTAGGACAAGTCCGAGTTCTCTGGATGCATTAACTGCATCTTCAAAAAACATCTCATAAAAGTCACCTATTCTGAAAAAAAGTATACAGCTTTTGTATTTTTCTTTTATCTCGAGATACTGCTGCATCATAGGAGTTACATTAGCCATCATGATGCCCCCTTATTTTGCAATTTTGCCATTTAAAGACCATGTAAAGGCCTCTTCTATTTTAACATCTTCTATTTTTCCAAACAAATCATCGGCATTATAGCCTTCGAATGAAAAATTCACGAGTTTTCCCGTATCTGTTCTTCCCATAAGCTTGGTCCCATCGTTTTTGCTAATATCTTCAACCAGCACTCTTACAGTTTTGCCTTCATACTCCTTGTTTTTTTCAAGGGCTATGCTGTTTACAAGCTCAAGCAACCTGTTAAACCTTTCGTGTTTAACTCTTTCATCAACCTGCTCTTTCATTTTGAATGCAGGCGTACCTTCTCTTTTGGAGTAAAGGAAAGTAAATGCCGAATCAAATCTCACCCTTTTTACAACATCCAGCGTTTCCTCAAAATCTTCTTCAGTTTCACCGGGAAACCCTACGATTATATCGGTAGTAAGCGCTATGCCCGGTATTTCCGATTTCAATTTATCTGCAATCTTAAGATATTTTTCCTTTGAGTAGTTCCTGTTCATGAGCTTTAAAATCCTTGAGGAGCCTGATTGAAGTGGAAGATGCACATGCTTGCAAACCTTACTGCAGTTTTTGATCACATCGATAAGCTCATATGAGATATCCTTGGGATGGGATGTCATAAATCTAATCCTCTCTATCCCTTCGACATCGCTTAGCCTTGTCAAAAGTTTTGCAAAATCGATATCTTCATCAAGTCCCTTGCCGTAAGAATTGACATTTTGCCCGAGGAGGGTGATTTCCCTGTATCCTTCCTCCGAGAGATTGCTAACCTCTTTTATTATATCGGAAGGTTTTCTGCTCCTCTCCCTGCCCCTTACATACGGAACGATACAATAGGTGCAAAAATTATTGCAGCCGTACATAATCGTCACAAAAGCTTTTATTTTGCTTTCCCTCTTAATCGGAATGCCTTCTTCGATATTGTAATCCTCGCTTAAATCGATTATGGCATTTTGCGACTGCATCGCATTATTTAATAGCTGTGGAAATTTATGTATATTATGCGTTCCAAATATTAGATTCACAAAAGGATAGTTTTTCTTTATATTTTCAGCCATCCCCTTTTGCTGCATCATACATCCGCATACGGTAATCACAAGATCCGGTTTGCTTTTTTTTAAGTTTTTAAGTATTCCGAGGTTCCCATATACTTTTAATTCTGCATTTTCTCTTACACAGCATGTATTAAATACAATGATATCGGCATCCTCTTTATTGCCAGTGCTCTCATACCCCATGCTGTTTAGCATGCCGGCCATTTTTTCGGAATCCTCTTCATTCATCTGGCAGCCCCATGTCTCTATCATATATTTTTTCAATAGAAACACTTCCTCGCAATAAATATTCAATATTGTATATTATACAATATTGGTACAGTCGGCGCAAATATATTATATATTCAACATCTCAAATTGCGAATCGAAGATTCAATACGGCTGCATATTTTATATTTGAAAAATATTATTTCAATCGCCAAGCTCGAAGTATCTAGAGTCTGTAATATTCTTCAAATAATATTCATGCGGCGGATTTTAGCTTTTATCGTTTTCTAATTTTGAATCCCTTATATATTCGTTTAATCGAATCAGATTAATCCTCCACAAATATATTACGAATATTATAAAGACAAACAACAGGTATGTATACCTGCTCATCAGTATAAAATCATATGTACCGTGAAGTATTATCGGGACTAAGAGCGACTTTCTGAAATTCAATCTTCCGGCATTTTTATCAGCCGCAAATTTGGATAATGACAGATAATACCCCATTGTTATTCCGAAAAGCATGTGAGCGGGAACGGCAAATATTCCCCTTGTTATACCCGTATAAACAAAATTGGAAAACCCTCTTATAAGATACATGATATTCTCGACAGTAGCGAAACCGAGGGCTGAGAAAGCACAGTAAATAATACCATCCAGTTTTTCATTATAGCTTTTATCCATGCATGCAAGTTTGACAACGACAAACCTTTTAAAATATTCCTCAGTCAGCCCTGCCACAATAAATGCAGTATAGAGGACAGATAATATCCCCGGGAATATGTTAAATGATGAAAGAATTCTTTCTATAAAATATATGGGAACAGATGCAAGTGCTCCGAAGAAAAAGATTTTAAACAGAAGCCATGGAGGCTCCCTGTCGTATCTATCTTTTTGATAAATATATACCAATAATGCTATTGCCGGTGCCAATGCTATCAATATTGCAAGCTTCATTCACAACATCCTTTCATTCTCAATTCTGCAAAATGCTTTTTTACAGTAATAGCATTCCCAATTTATTTTTATATAACAGGGAAATAATGCATATTTTATCTTTGACATGCCCTAAGTAATTTCGGCTTTTGTTAACATGCGCATTTATTTTACAAGAAAAGCGAATAAAGGATGGGAAATATCGCTCCTTTATTCGCTTCAAATAAGGTATATTCTATGTTTGGTCCATACTGGTCAAAATAGTATCGATAATTTTGCATTTTCCGTTATCATAATGTACGCACATTGTGCAGTTTATGCCATTGTCTTCCACTTCGCTCGAATTCAGCATGCCATTGTCTGCAGGCGTAAAATGGTCGCACTGCATGGCAATTGATTTTAATTGTTCAATACTGTTCGTATTATCACCCCGGCTTATCTTATTCTTTGTTCGATTTATATGATTTAATTTTTTCATCTTTACAGTATTTTCCCCAACTCTATAAAAAATATTATAAACGCATCTAATAAGGTACATATTTTATATTTGAAAATATTATGGAAAGAACAATAAATAATATTTGTGCACTTAACCTAATATTTGAAAAGATAGCAGCACAGTGTGCTTACCTTATGAAATCCAAAACCCTTGTATAGATTATAGGCTTTTATGTTGCCGGCATTTACCATTACATATGCGTTATTGAAGCCCTTTCTTTTTATTATGCCCAGAGTATGATTCAAAAGCTCCTTCGCATGCCCTTGTTTCCTGTATTTCTTAACGATGCCGAAATTTACGATATATGGTTTTGGATTCGAGGATTTTTCTATAATTATCTGGGAATAACCTGCTGTGATCCCATCAATATTAAGGAAAAAGCACCCGTCATCAATAAAAAAATCCTGCTTTTCTTCATATAATATATCATTTACACTGCAGTCCACATGTTCATCGGAATCAGAAAAAATAGAATTTTGCACTTCTGCTCTTTTAAGTTCATCTATTCCCCTTTTAAAAGTTATGATCTTTGGATCATCCATATATATTTCCTTAAAATTGTTGAGATTTATTTGCATCTCGTACATTATCTTAATAGGCTTCAGGTCAAACAATGCCACCAGCTTCTTATCTCTTTTTCCCCTGGAAGCTAACTTGCAGTATTTGTATTTCTTTCTGAAAAAGCCTTTATTGATGGATTCAATCAGCATACAGTAATTTGAATAATTACAGTAGTCCTTTTCTATGAAAATATCATCGATGTCTATTACATTATTACCAAAAAAAGAATAAGATTTTGAGAATATTACATATCCCTTTAGCCTTTTATTTATGGACAGCAGATATATTTCAAAATTGTTAAAACTGTAAAAAGTTTTATCTTCGGTATTTTTCTTTTCTTCATCGAAATGAATCTTATGAGCTTTGCAATAAAGCTTATATAAATCCGACTCATATTTTTCTTTATACTTAAGTATACTCACATTAATCCACCAACTTCATTAGCAAGGTCTAAAACCCTTCCGCATTGTTTACGCCGTTCAAAGCAAAACCGGCTATTTCTAACTTCAATCCGCAGTTTGAAATCATGCATAAATAGGATTATGAATCAAAGTATTTCTAACTTCAATTCGTAATTTGAAACCAGGCCCGGGCATAAATAGGATTATGCTATTTTGAACAACGAATGAGCATTATGAAAGTTTTG
>JASEJN010000066.1:0-5539 GCA_030016385.1 Clostridiales bacterium
GGTAACTTCCACTTTAAGAGGATAAGGGGTGGAACTTACTTTGATAATTGAGTCTCAGCAATTTAACATATATTTACAGCATTCATTTGCTTGAAAAGTGTTTGCTTCGATGATATAATTTAATCAAACAGAAGATTAAAGATTCCTGGGGTGTTTGAGTAACCCAGTATGTTCAACCGACAGAATGAATACGGGAGCTTGAGTTTTATAGTGTATGTCATGCTTTATTTGTTAGTAGGCAGAGGCTGTAAACAGGGCACCCACCTGCTATATTGGCGGGTATGAACATCGGGGGATCGGCATCATGGGAATTATGTGAAGAATTTTTAAGCCTTATTTAAATTATATAATTTAATAATTTGAATAAGGCTTTTTACATATTTCTAAATTCTATTGAAAATCCTTATATTTGCTCCTTCCGAGGTATTCATGCCGCGTAAGCTTGCCGTTAATATATACATCCCTGAATGCGTCGGCCGTATTATGTGCTACAACGTTGGAATATACTTTTACTGTCTTGCCTTCCACCGGCTTTCCGTATATTTTAAATGTTATATTTTTGCCGTTGGTAGATGATTTTATCAGGATGTATGAATTTGTATTATTCTTGAATTTCAATGTAACCGATCCATAGGATACGGTGGCATCCAAACCTAAAGGTACATAATGAACAGGTAGCCCATGGGGATAACGCGCTGTTATCTTAAGATCGGCTAACAGGGCGGCATTGTATAATGTTGTTGAGACCTGGCACAGGCCGCCGCCATAATCGGTTGATACCTGGCCGTTCACATATACGCCTGCTACTTTAAAGCCTCTTTGGGGAGTACTCTCTCCGACATATTTCCAGTATTCAAATTCTTCGCCGGGTTTAAGCAAAGTATTGTTTATCAATGAAGCGCCGAGCCGCACGTTTTCCTTTCTATTGGCATCCGAGCCGCCATAGTATGTTGTAAATGTAGATACAAGTTTTTTTGGAGAGAGTTCTTTCAATTGATTTTCAGTAACCTTTGGAGACAAAATCTTTTCGGTTAAGGATACTTCCGCTTTTTGAAGCTTTACCGCATTATAGATATCAGTAAGCAGCTTTTCTTTATCAAGCGTAGAACCCTGCACTTCTTTTTTTATCTGGATATTTCCGCTTTTATCTACGGACATTACGGCATCGGACGGTTTCTTTTCTATGAAATTCAGATTGTCTGCCACAAACTTGTCAAGTTTTTTGTTATCTATTTTTATATCTCCCATCACCTGTATAGTCTTCGAAAAATGCCTGTGCCTTGAGATGGATTCGTAAATGTTGGAGCCATAGACACAATTTTTTATTTCCTGAATGGCTGCGTTTGAATCCATTGAAACTCCAAGGTCTTTTACTTTTGAACTGACATCTTTTGAACTGCTCTTTAAGGTGACGGTACTTTCCATGAATTTTTCAGTCATACTGTTTAACCTATCCGCAGCCTTATCGTAAGGAAGATCTCCTATGCTTAAAGTCTCGTTTCCTAATGTTATGTATGTGCCGTTTGCTACAATATTCGTTTCGCTGTTTACGAATCTGTAGATTAGTATGAACAATATGATGCAGACGGCAAGAAGGATACAAAGTATGATCAGTATTGTATTCTTCGCGCTTTTTCTGGGTTTTAAGTGTATTACATTATCCATATCTGTATTCATTCTAACACCTCCATTAATTATAATAATTATATTCCTCAAAACATTTAATAGAACTGATGCATGCCGGATACGTTAATATGCGCAAATAACCTCAGATAATTTCGTTAGATCTATATTGTACGATACCGAGGGAAAATAAAATGTGGTGAAATAGCCATCATATTTTTTATAGAAGAATACATTCAGCTTATTGATAATATATTTATCTATAGGTAATGTATATTATACCAACCGATTATACCATCAGCTAGCATAAATGTAAATAGATGGTATAAATGCTTTAAGAGCACATTTTAAACCATATTAATAATGAATAAGGGGGGAAGGGTATGAGGCTTGATTATTTTGACTGGTTTTCTTTGCTGCTTGTTATTATAGGAGCTTTGAACTGGGGATTTATCGGTTTATTTAATTTTGATCTGGTTGGATTTTTATTTGGTGGTTCAATGTCTTTTTTAAGTAAGGTTATATACGGGCTTATAGGGTTTGCAGGAGCATATCTTATTTATCTTCTGACAAAACTTAAGAAATCGTGATTAAACAAACACAGCTCCTGAATTTGGGACACACATTTTATATTTGAAGAATATTATTTCAATCGCTAAGCTCACAGTCTTAAGAGTCTGTAAACTCGTTCAGGACAGAATCAAAACCCAACGAAGTTCAAACATTGATTCTGCTAATTCTGAAGCTTCGTTAACAGACTCTAAAGACTTTCCGCTAATTGCTCCTTCCATAATATTCTTCAAATAATTTTATGCATTCCTTAATTGGGACCGTGTTTGTTCAATGATTTTGCAGTATTCTGTGAAATGGGGCCAATCTGTTCGCATATATCGCTTCGGAGACCGGAATCGATGATTTAATCAATGATTAGATAAATATGGTATTGATAATTTATATGGCGCATACTTAATACAGGACAAGCATACTTAACCTTATTTCAGCCTATTGGTCGTAAGGGTTAAATCGATGCAATAATGAAGTTTGTCTATTTATAACCTTTTTTATATAATAGTTACAACTTGTACACAAACTTGCTGAATCCCGCAAGGGGTATGGAGAAACCAAAATCGGGGTTAATCTGCGTCAAATGCAGTAGGGAGCCTTTCGTCCCGAACCCGTCAGCTAACTTCAGAAGCAAATAGGAAAGGAGTTGTATCAAATGAAAAGATTTAAAAAATATATATCAGTTTTTATTATTACTGCAGTTCTTGTTACTTCAGGAGCATTATTCAGCATAAAGGCCAGTGCTGCAACGATATCGAACTATAAGGTAAATGCGGGAGACAGCTTATACCTTATCTCTCTTAAATATGCGACATCTGTGGACAAGTTGAAGAGTATGAATGGTTTAAAATCGGATACTATATATCCCGGACAGGTACTAAAAGTATACCAGAGTTCTGCAAATTACTCAGCAAGCGAGAGAGCAAATCCAAATTTATACTGGCTTTCGAGGATCATATATGCTGAAGCTTCAGGAGAGCCTTATCTGGGGAAAGTAGCGGTAGGAAATGTCGTTTTGAACAGAGTTGCATCACGATACTTTCCAAATAGCGTAAAGGGTGTCATATTTGAGTATTATAAGGGCGTACCTCAGTTTAGCCCTGTAGCCGATGGCTCAATTTATAATATACCATCGACGCAAAGCATAAAGGCGGCATTGGAGGCGTTAAGAGGAGCAAAACCTGCAAGAGATGCATTGTATTTCTTTAATCCTCGCAAGTCTTCAGGTTCATGGATAGCAAGGAATAAAACCTATGTTACGAGGATTGGAAATCACGTGTTTTACAAATAAATATTGATATATGAGGCCGGCATATCGCCGGTCTTTTATTTTTGTCTGAAATTTGATAAATATTGCTTTATTAAATCAATTCTTATGTGTAAAATATATAATAGATGATAAAAACACCCGTATATTTACATACAGCTTGTGGAGGAAAACAAATGAAGATATTATTCATAGCAAATCCGGTTGCCGGTAAGGGAAGAGTTTTAAAAATAGTGCCTAAAATAATAAATGTAATGAGCCATATTGATAATGTGGAATATAATGTCATATACTCGGAAAGAGCAGGACATGCTACTGAAATAGCGGCAGCCGGCGTAAAAAACGGATATGATATCATATTTGCCGTAGGCGGGGATGGTACCGTGAATGAAGTCGCAAATGGTTTGGTAAATTCCAGTTCCGCTTTAGGCATCATACCCGGCGGTTCCGGAAATGATTTCGCGAGGTCTCTGAATATAAGCGGAGATATAGAAGAAATAATAAAAGGAAGCATACATGGAGATAGAAGGGATGTAGATATTGGACTTGTAAATGGAAGATACTTTGTAAACATTTCAAGTGTAGGCTTTGATGCGGATGTAACACTTTCAGCAAAGAAGGCGAGAAGGTTCTTCTTATCCGGAAGCGCCGCATACATTGCGGGGCTGATCATAACTATTTTTTTCAGGAAGCCTTCGAAGGTAAGAATAAAATTAAACGGAATGGAGATCAGAAGAGTAATACTGCTTACAGTTGTAGCCAATGGGAAGTTTTATGGCGGAGGAATGCTTCCCGCACCGGATGCCGTAGTCGATGACGGGTTGTTTGATATATGCGTGATAGATAATCTATCAAAGATCAAACTGTTTGCTCTTTTCCCCAAATATATAAAAGGCACACACGGCGAATTGAAAGAGGTTACATTTTATAAAGGTCAGCATGTCGAAATAGATTCCGAGGAGCCTATTTCCATAAACATTGATGGAGAGATTTCCAAGGGAAATAAATTAGATTTTAAAATATTAAAAAGGGCATTAACCGTAGCAGTACCAAAAAAGTAAGCGGAATAACGCTAAATTTATAATAATCTGGAGGTGTTTTAATGTTACCGGTTATATATTTGTACAATATTCGAATTTATCCATATGGGATGATGATGGGCATAGGAATAGCATCTGCAGTGATACTGTTCGAGAAAAAGTGCAAGAGGCTCGGATTCAATGAGGATTCGGCGTTTAATGCGGCAATAATATCTGTCATAGGCGGCCTTATCGGTTCAAAAATATTTTACTATATAGTTGAATATAAAGAATTTTTAAAGAATCCTCTGGATATGATAAAGGATTTTGGAAATGGATTTTTGATATATGGCGGAGTAGCCGGCGGTGTACTGGCGGCATACCTGTATACGCGGAAAAAAGGGTGGCCATTTCTCAAGATATTTGATATTGCTGCGCCTTTTATAGCGCTGGCTCAGGGGTTTGGAAGGATAGGATGCTTGTTTGCAGGCTGCTGTTATGGAAAAGAAACAAGGTCCGTTTTTTCAATAAGGCTGAATAATTCGCCCTTCGCGCCACATGATGTAAATCTTATTCCCACGCAGATTATATCAAGCATAGTTGATTTTTCGATATTCGCGATACTTATAATATTCGATAACAGAAAGAAGAATAAAAATGACGGTGAGACAGGAGCGCTTTATCTGCTTTTATATGGCATAGCAAGATTTATAATAGAATATTTCAGGGGCGACCCGAGAGGCACTGTATTTAATATAATGTCTACATCGCAGTTTATTTGCATATTTGCCGTAGCTGCTTCAATAATAATGTTCCGTATTGCCGCGAATAAGAGAAGAAAGGCTATTGAGGAATTTTATGATCGGGAAGATGATGATAATTCTCAGGCTATATTGAGTGTTGATACAGAAAAAAGCGAAAATAAAAATGACGTTAAAGGTAATGCCGGCAAGTTATCGTAAAAACATGGCATGGGTTATAAGGCTGCAGTCTTATAGGTATATAAAGATGATTTGAAGAATATTATTTCAATCGCTAAGCTCACAGTCTTTAGAGTCTGTAAACT